>JACFNS010000054.1:2912-10526 GCA_019454705.1 Taibaiella sp.
TGGTGACTAACGAAAGAAAATACGGGCCTCTTCGCAAGCAACGTATGCCAATGCGGGAGGGTATGATTCTTTGTGACGTAAAAAATACAACGTATTATGTTGTTGACGGGAATAAGTCGACGATTTATGGTCCATATAATAGTATCGAGGGTTGTTCAAACAGTGCAGGCCATGTTGCATACACTATACCCATTGGCGATAGCCTCATGTATTATATAAACGGCAGGCACGTCGCTACCGCCGAACGTTTTGGTTTTTTAGATAGTATCCGAAATCGACGGCAAGACTGGTGTGTTTTTAATACTAAAGGCAATTTCTTATACACTATAAAAAAGGGGAAATGGAACTACTTGTATGTTAATAATAAACTTATTGACAGCTCCACTCATTATTACAACAACCTTTTAATAGATGAAGAGGACAACTACTGGTATTTAGCAGGCGATTTTGATAAAGAGAAGGGCTATAGCTTTATACCATCTGCACATCCTCCTCGAAAAGTATGCTTGTTGCCGCAAGTACAGTTCTTGGCCAACAAGGTTTTGACTTACGACAATAATGATACATTGTATTATTTTGGTAATGCAGATAGTAAAGACTTCTTCAATCCGCTTCCTTTCGATAAACCAATTGATTCTTTTCTGGTTGGTATGCTAACCTATGGCCAAACGATATTTGGGTATCAACTCAGCGCCAGGCAAACTAATTACCGTCATGCGCCTGTTTATGCACCTAAAAGAGTATGTATAAATGGCGTTTGTAAAGACCTGCCTTACGAGGAAATATCGTTGCCTTGTATTGACTCACATGGAAATTATGCATTGTTCGGGCTACGTGATTATTATATGTATAAGAATATAAATGGAGTAGAGCACAACAAGCCGCTATCAAAACATGGGGTTCGTGCAAAGCCATTATCAATTGATGTAAGAGGTAATACCGTTTGTTATTACGAAACTGACGATTCTGTCTATGTGTACGAGAATGACAATTTATTCAGAAAGTGTCCTGTATGGCAATTTGAATTGGATGAAACAACGCGTATCTGGCAGAATGAATGGTTGAATGAAAAATTGCCCGTATTTCATCTTGGTGCAAATACCTATGTTGTATATAACAACCATATATCACCTCCCTTATTAAGGGAAACGAGGACACCATATGGCGACAGTGTAATGAGTGTTGGCCATATGATCTATGCCAAGGTTAATGAACACGGTTATTGGATATTGCAAAAAACAGGTACTCTACAGTATGATCTCGTAATTAATAACAGGAAAGTACAGTTGCCACCCGGTATCAGTTTTGAGGGTTCTATGTTTGGCGCCCTGGCGCGTAATTTCAGGTACACTGGCAAAGAATTTATTTTTTACACGCAGCATGGAGCTGATATTTTCCGTTACAATTTGAAATTATGATAAGGTATAGTTTCTTAATACTGATAATACTAATGGCCGCAATATGCTGTAATGGGCAGAAAATGGCTGAAGACTATTACTATCATCATGGGGCGGCAAAGTATCAGGACGACGGGAACCTGAAAGAGGCTGCGTTTCAGGATCTGAAATACCTGGTCGAACATCACCCGCGCAGTAAATATTGCATTGATGCCTATTATGCAATTGGTGGTTATTATGAAGAAAAAGGAGACGACTATCAAGCGATTAATGCCTACAGGGCTATTTTAGATAGGTTTGAAAAATACCTGGATAAAGATTCTACCCTATCAGCTTCGTCGTCAATACCTAATGCAACCAATAAATTGGTTGACTTGTATGAGAAAACAGGCAAATATGACTCCGCTATTTATTTCTTATATGTTTATGACACGGTACTCCATCTCTTTTATGGTTGTGGTACAGGCCTTGAATATGAACAGGCGGCACGCACAGGCCGTATCTCTGATTTGTATGAAAAAAACAACCAGGTTAGTCAAGCTAAAAAAGTCTTATTAGCCGGTTATGTCTTTAATGGCGAATGGTCAGACCCCGTCATTTTGGAGCATATTATTGGTCGGCTGAAAAACCTATTCAAAAAACATGATGATCCGGCTCAATTAAAGGCCGAGATAGAAATCTCGGTTAACAATTATTATTTCGATACGGTTTACCGGGACATAAGTGGAGCTGATACATTCGTTTTGTGCAATATCAATTTTGCAGGTGTCGAAATCAGGCATTACTATAAGGCATACTTGTCAGATGGTACAATAATTGATGATATACAAACCGGAAGAGAAATGCCTGACAGGGAAGCAATTATCGCCTACCTGAAAAAATCAGAATTATACAAAATGGTACAAGAGCTGTAATATTCATTAGTTATCCTGTCCATCCGCTAATCCTGAATCCCGATAGCTATCGGGACTGATTCAGACAATATTTTAATTTGTCAATTTTACATTAATTCACTATATTTGTACGGCGGACGAATTATCCGCAACGCTCTTTGAATAAACTTGTTACCCTATTGACCTATTATCTTATTAACGTATTATCCAATTAACCTTTTAACAATAAAAACCATGAGAACCGAACACCGTCTGTTCGCCCACCACTACATCATATCGGGCGACAAAGAAAAAGCCTACAGCATCGTTTATCCCAACGCATCGGGAGAATCACTGAAAGTAAACGCCCGCCGCCTGCTGCGGCGAAAGGAAATCCGCGAGTTTGTGGACCGCGAACTGACTGCCAACGCGCAATTGGTGCTGGCCGCCCGCCTGGCCGAGCAGGAGCGGCGTATTGCCGAGGAGTATGCTACGCTAGACCTTGCCCGCCGTAAACTCCGTGCCATCATCATGGGCGAGCATAAGGTGAAGCGTTACTTTAAGTACAAGAACCATATAGAGGTGGTAGAGGAGGAGTGCAGCCCTTTCGCCGTCCTCCGTGCTATAGATACCGACCGCAAGCTGGTACAGCAATTCTTCGCACTCAAAAATGCCGAAGCAGGGGGCAAAAATACTTCTGATAAAAATCCTCCCCCTTTAGGGGGAGTTAGAGGGGGCGGGGCTTCCCGCGACCGGGGCTATTCGCTGCCCTTGCCTCCTATGAGCGAGGGGCATAATATACCCCGGCACCTGCAACTGCAGGAAATGATAAAAATGGGCCAGGAAGAATTTTTCGACAAACACTATGGTCCCGACTTTGCGCCCGCCCTACGTGCCCGGGAAATAAAAGAACGCCCGTGGATGGAGCAGATATATAAGGAAAGGGGAGAGCGTGTGCTCGACTATATCCCGTCAGAAGATGAATTCCTCGCCATGCAGGGTGTACATGCCTACAACAAAAAGCTGGAGCTGGCCCGCCGCGAAGAAGCTAAGCGGCTGAGAGAGTCTGGCCAGGGCATACCCGGTAACCCCGATGGTACAGTGGACATTCCCGAAATCATCCCCTCCACACGCGACATCGACCCCATGTCCATCCCGGAACTTTTTCCTGCAGATGAATACACGACACCAACAGATAACCCAAGTCCTCCCCCTGGGGAAGCTAGAGGGGCTTCCTCGCGCAGTACAGACAACACACTGTCCCCCGCTGGCGGGGGTGGCGCGATAGCGCCGGGGGTGGAACACTCGCACAGGACAGACAACACAAATCCTCCCCTTGGGGGAGCTAGAGGGGCTTCCTCGCGCAGGACAGACAACACAAGTGAGAGAGCCGGATCCCTCACCACTTATAAAATCATTGTCACCAACCCCGAAACCGGGCAAAACGACCTGTCCCACCGCGATGGAGGAACCAATGAAGAAAATGACCCCGCCCTCCCTCCTGAACTACTCGCCAATCCTTTCTTCAAGCAGCCCGACCCATCGCTGAAAGGAAAAATAAACCCCATGGCTTTCACACGCGAAACAGTCCGGAAGCAATACACACCTGCAGAGATACATGAAATACTGGCCAAAGAATGGGAACAGTGCATCAGCAACCCCGACAGCGTATTCAACAATCCCGACAGTGAATATTATATACCGCCCGAACGCCGTGGCCCTGGCGGTTCTAATCCCTTCCTGTTCCCATCGTCGGATAATACTTGAGATGACGGGTTTAATGCCGCGATAGAGTGTGCTGTCCCCCGCAGCCTACTTGTCCTCGTTTGCAACGAGGATACCCCGGAACCGCGTTTGTAACGCCAATGTACAACAATGAAAAAAAACCTACTTATCCTCGTTTGCAACGAGGATAACCCGGAACAGCGTTTGTAACGCCAATGTACACACCACTGGTCGAAGCGTCCCGCTTCGCCCCAAGATAAAAACAGCGTCCGCTGCCAAAACCAGGATAAAATATGAGGCCTAACAAAAAAAACTACTTGTCCTCGTTTAAAAACACCACCACTGGTCGAAGCGTCTCGCTTCGTCCCGAGATAAAAGCAGCGTCCGCTGATATGATGAAATAAAAATCGAAAACAATAAAAACAGAACTTTTCAGAACCAAAACACATCCTGTACATTCTTAAATCCTGCAAATCCTGATTCAGACAAAGAAAACACCCGACCTGATGAACACCGTTCGGACGGGGAACTTTTCAGAACCAAAACATACTAATCCCTAACCACTAACCCCTAACTACTATACTCTCTAACCCTTATCTTTGCCCTGTTTTATTAACACGCAAGCATGAACCTGGAATTCAATAAGAACGAAGATGCAATGAAGCTGGCCGTTAGCCAGATGAAACAACGCCACGCACAGGTAAGCCTGGGCGGCGGCAAAAAGGCCATTGAGAAAAACAAGGAAAGGGGCAAAATGTCCCCCCGCGAGCGCATTCAGTACCTTATTGACAAAGGCAGCGTTTTTACCGAAATCGGTTCTTTTGCAGGTTGGGATATGTACCCCGAGCATGGGGGCTGCCCTTCAGGCGGCACCGTGGCAGGACTGGGCTATGTAAAAGGCCGTCAGTGCGTAATAGTAGCTAACGATAATACTGTGAAAGCGGGAGCATGGTTTCCCATCACAGGCAAGAAAAATCTGCGTCTGCAGGAGATAGCCATGGAAAACCACCTGCCAGTGATATACATAGTGGACAGCGCAGGCGTGTACCTGCCCATGCAGGACGAGATTTTCCCTGATAAAGAACACTTCGGCAGGATATTCCGCAACAATGCGCAGATGAGCGCTATGGGCATCACGCAGATAGCCGCCGTTATGGGTAGTTGTGTAGCGGGTGGGGCCTACTTGCCTATTATGAGCGACGAAACCCTGATGGTAGAAGGTAATGGTTCTATCTTCCTGGCAGGCCCCTACCTGGTAAAAGCCGCCATTGGCGAAGATGCCGATATACAGACCCTGGGCGGAGCTAAAACGCATACAGAAATCAGCGGCATCGCCGACTATAAATTTGATACCGAACAGGAATGCCTCGACCAGGTAAAACGTATTATTGATAAAATTGGCGAACAGCCACGTGCCGGCTTCGACAGGGTAAAACCTGAAGCGCCTAAAAAAGACCCTAAGGAAATTTACGGCTTTGTGTCGGTGGACAACAGCAAACAGTACGATGTGGTGGAAGTGATAGAGCGCCTGGTGGACAATTCAGAGTTCGACCAGTTCAAGCAGGACTATGGCAAAACTATCGTTTGCGGTTACGCCCGTATCGATGGCTGGGCGGTAGGCATTGTCGCCAACCAACGTACTGTTATCAAAAACACCAAAGGCGAAATACAGATAGGCGGCGTGATATACAACGACAGTGCCGATAAAGCCGCACGTTTTATCCAGAACTGCAACCAGAAAAAAATACCACTGGTGTTCCTGCAGGACGTAACCGGCTTTATGGTAGGCAGCCGCAGCGAACATTCGGGTATTATTAAAGATGGTGCCAAACTTGTGAATGCCGTTGCTAATTCCGTTGTGCCTAAAATCACCATCGTAATAGGTAATTCGTACGGCGCGGGCAACTACGCTATGTGCGGCAAGGCTTACGACCCCCGTTTTATATACGCCTGGCCCAACGCTAAGATAGCCGTAATGGGCGGCGCGCAGGCGGCTAAAACATTGTTGCAGATACAGGTGGCATCGCTCAAATCAAAAGGCGAAGAGATAACACCCGAAAAAGAGCAGGAGCTGTTGAAGCATATTACAGACAAATACGATTCACAAACCTCGTCTTACTATGCCGCGGCACGCCTTTGGGTCGATGATATTATTGATCCCATAGATACCCGCCGCGTCATCAGCGAAGGTATAGCTGCCGCCAACCACAATCCTGAGATGAAGGACTTTAAGACAGGGGTCTTTCAGGTTTAGGCAGCGGTCCACTCACTCATTACCTGTTCCAGTTGGGGCAGGTTGCCGGTCAGCTCGGCTATGCGGTGTACCACACCCTCTACCAGTGCATCAGGGCAGGAAGCGCCCGAGGTAATGAGTATGTTCAATGGCCTTTTGGCAGGCAGGTAATCGGTCGTAACTTTCTCGGTATGGCTGTGCAGGTCAAAGTGGGATATGTTGTTTCCGTCCAGCAGGCAGGTTTCGTTCTTTACAAAGTAGGTAGGTAGTTTTTCCTCGCAGAGTTCTACCAGGTGCGAAGTGTTGCTGCTGTTGTAGCCGCCTATTACTATGGCCAGGTCGGCAGGTTGCTCCAGCATACCTTGCACGGCGCTTTGGTTGTCGTTGGTGGCGTAGCAGAGTGTGTCCCTTGTGTCAGCAAATCGCTCACTTATTTTGTCAGCGGAAAGCTGGTAATGCTCAATCATCACCTGTTTCAGGTAGTCGGCTATACCCTGGGTTTCGCTTGCTAGCATGGTAGTTTGGTTTACCACACCAATGCGTTGCAGGTCTTTGCTTACATCAAAACCGTCTGAATGCTGCCATTTGAAGTCTGTGTAAAACTGGTCTGCAGGTAGTTCTCCGGTTATGTACCGCGACAAAAGTTCAGCCTGTGCCATATCCTTTACCACTACAGTAGGTGCGTTCTCCTTACTGTGGGAGAATGTAGCTCTTGTTTCTTCGTGGCGGGGTTTGCCATGTACTACTATGGTATATCCTTCGTGGCCTATTTTCTCAGCACGGTTCCATACTTTCTCTACAAATGGGCAGGTGGTTTCGTAATGGGAGGGCTCAATACCTATCTCCTTGAGCTTTTGTTCAATTTCAATGGTAGTGCCAAATGCGGGTATGATGACGATGTCGTCGCTGGTCAATTCGCTCCAGTCTATCAGCATCTTGCCTTTGGTGTCCATCATAAAACGTACGCCCATGTTCTGTAGGTCAGCGTTTACGCCGGGGTTATGTATCATTTCACTCAGCAGAAACACACGCTTGCCCAGGTTTTCTGCTACCGCCCTGAAGGCTATTTCTATAGCGTTCTCCACACCATAGCAAAACCCGAAATGTCTTGCCAGGTATATGTTTACATCGCCTATTTGCAGTCGGGTAGGAGAGAAGTCTTTTTTCATCTTATCAGCCACTTTGCGCTGCTGCTTGATAGCCGTAATCAACGGGCTGCGATAATGAACGGGAACGTCAAATGATTTCATAACCGGGCACAAAGTTAAACAATGCAGTAGTTAAAGTATTGCCCGGGAAATGTCAATGTGTTAAAATTCGACAATAAAAAAGGCCTCACGATGGTGAAGCCCCTTTAAAATGATATGTATATGTTATTTTTCGTAAT
>JACFNS010000055.1 GCA_019454705.1 Taibaiella sp.
CGTAGCCGATTTCCAGACGCTGCTGGAGATGCAGCGCGAATTGCTCGACATGTCGGACGATGCCAACGACGAGGGTACCAACTCTCTGATGAGTGACTATATACGCGCGCAGGAAAAACTGGTGTGGATGTACAATTCATACCTGGGATAAGCCCCATACTCCGAATCGGAATACTGCATATATTTGGTGTGCCTTACAACAAAGGCACACCTTTTTTATGAAAGATATGTTCAACAAGTTTTCAGACAAGGTGTCTGAAACAGCGGGGACAATGATGGAGGGCTTTGAAAATATGTTCAGCCTCGACAACCTGGCCGATAAGTTTTCCAGTATGTCAGACGCCAGCAAAGAGAAATACGCCAAGTACAACAACGACCTGATTTCCCTGTCGCCTATCATTGAGGAGATAGGGTTTAAGACCACGGAAATTCAGCTAAGCATGGGCATTCCGCCATCTTTTACATTTCATTTCAATAAGATAAAGGACATTTCGCCGGAACGCAGGGCCGAGATACTGGAGATGCACAAGGGTAACGCCCTGCTGAAGCCAATCGTGAAAATGCTGGTAGCAGCAGACAATTACCAGGAGAAAATAAAACTCGGCTCATTCAAATTTGACTGTATTGAGGTAAGCCTGGGCTTAACACCGGGCGTGAACCTGATACTTACTCCTAAAGAGTAGCAAAGGCTTGTACGGCAGCTTCGGCACAGCGTTCGCCATCGATAGCGGCGCTAACGATACCGCCTGCATATCCCGCGCCTTCGGCGCAGGGGTACAGGCCTTTTATCTGCGTGTGTTGCAGGGTTTCTTTATCGCGGGGTATACGCACGGGAGAACTGGTGCGCGATTCAGTAGCCACCAATACAGCCTCGTTAGTATAGTAGCCTTTCATTTTCTTGCCGAAGTCCACTACTGCTTTTTGCAATGCCTGTTGCACTTCAGCAGGTAATACATCCTTAAGGTTGACGCTGTGTATGCCCGGCAGGTAAGAGCAACCGGGTAATGTGGTTGATGTCTTTCCTTTCGCGAAATCTTCCATGCGCTGCGCGGGGGCTACGAGTTTGCCGCCACCTGCTTTAAATGCCTGCTGTTCTACCATAGCCTGGTAATGCATACCTGCCAGCGGCCCGGTGAACCCATAGTTAGCAAAATCCTGCTCGTTGACGGCTACTACCGTGCCTGAATTGGCATAAGGATTATTGCGTTTGGATGGCGACCAGCCGTTTACTACCAGTTCGCCGGGATTGGTGGCAGCAGGCGCTATAATGCCGCCCGGGCACATACAAAACGAAAACACCCCCCTGCCATATTCCTGCTCTACTACTGAGTAGCTGGCGGGCGGCAGGTGTTCATCACGCACAGTGCAGTGGTATTGAATGCTGTCTATGAGGCTCTGCGGGTGCTCTATACGCACACCCAGTGCAAAAGGCTTACATTCTATTTCAATTTGTTTGCTGTGCAAGAGCGTATATATATCGCGGGCGGAGTGGCCGGTAGCCAGTATTACCGTCTTACAATCTATTGTAGTACCATCAGCACACTGAACAGCTTTTATCGTGTCGCGCTCCAACAGCAGGTCAGTAAGTTTGGTATCAAACCTTATTTCACCACCACATTCGATAATTGCTTCCCGCATGGCTGTGATAATATGCGGGAGTTTGTTGGTGCCGATATGCGGGTGGGCATCTATAATTATATCGGGGTCTGCGCCAAAGTGTACAAAGAGCTCTAAGATTCGCTGCACATTGCCCCGCTTGGTAGAGCGGGTGTACAATTTCCCATCGCTATACGTACCTGCCCCACCCTCGCCGAAACAATAATTTGATTCAGGATTGACAACACCTTGTTTATTAATGGCTGCCAGGTCGCGACGGCGGCTGCGTACATCTTTACCACGCTCCAGCACTATGGGTTTGTAGCCGAGTGTTATCAGCCTTAATGCGGCAAACAAACCCGCCGGGCCTGCGCCGATTATTATAATATGCGGTGTGTTAGTTACATTTTGCAGTTGCGGATTGAATGGTACAGGTTCTTGTACAGCTTCGTCTATAAAGACCTGTACCTGCAGAATAATATAGGGCTGCCTGCTGCGCGCGTCAATAGAGCGCTTCTGTATGTTATAACCTGTAATCCTTTTTGAGGAGACACCTGTTTCCAGCGCAATGGCGGATTTTACTGATGCATCATCAGCTGCCTCTGAGGGCTTTAATTTTAAGGAAACTGTCTTTATCATTTACGCCAGGTTTTTATCCTGAAAGCAATGTGTATGTATAAACCTATTGACGGTTTTTATAGTTTTCCAGCACTTTGTCCAGGTGGTCAATGAAAGCCTGAACATCGGGATTGTAACCGTAGCCGTTCTCAATCAGTTTGTTACCATCGCCATCTACAAAAAAGTAGAAAGGCTGGGCATTGGCACCGTACTTTGATGCCTGAATATCTGAATTGCGCTGGCCTAAATTCACCACCTGTTTCTTCAGGTAATCAGAATAGTACTGTTCGCTCTCCGGTATTTTTACGTTTTGCGCATCGCAATACAAAGAAGCTACAATAAAGTCATTCTTCATCCTTTGCATAACACCGGGGTCCGACCATACCTGGCCCTCCATTTTGCGGCAGTTGATACAGTTGATACCTGTGAAGTCCAGCATAACAGGCTTACCCTGTTCTTTGGACGCTTTTAAAGCCTCATCATAATCGTAGTAGGAAACCAATCCGAATTTTACGGCAGCCTCAGGCTCGTACATTTTCATTTCTGACACATACCTGGTAGGGCCATTGCCCGTATTCTCACCATGAGAGGCAACACTTCCCCCACCTGCACCTAATACAAAGTCCTGCGTACCCATAGGCGGCACAAATGCGCTTAGTCCTTTGAGCGGCGCACCCCACATACCCGGTACCATATACACTGCAAATGAGAAGCAGGCTATTGCCAGGAAGAGTTTAAATATAGACACGTACTCCTGGCCGTAAATATTTTTGGCATTAGCATCGTCATGAGACATTTTCAGTTTGCCCAGCAGGTAGAAGCCTAACAGCACAGAAAGGACTATCCAAAGAGCGATGAACACTTCCCTATCCAGTAGCCTCCAACCCATCTGCAAATCGGCATTGGATAAGAATTTCAACGCCAGCATCAGTTCTATAAAACCGAGCGTCACCTTTACCTGGTTGAGCCAGCCGCCAGATTTTGCGATATTATTCAATAGGCCCGGGAAGACTGCAAACAAGGCAAAAGGCATAGCCAGGCCGATAGAGAAACCCAACATGCCAAGTATCGGCCCCTGGAAACCACCTTTGGCGGCGCCTACAATCAATGGCCCGATAATTGGCCCTGTGCAGGAGAATGACACAATCACCAGAGTGAGCGCCATAAAAAAGATACCCTTGAAACTGCTTGTATTCGCTTTCGCATCTGTTTTACTGGTCCATGAGGATGGAAGCGTAATTTCAAATGCTCCTAAGAATGAAATACCAAATATGACGAATATGGCAAAGAAAATCATGTTGGGTATCCAGTGCGTAGAAATCACGTTCAATGCATCGGCACCAAATATGGCAGAGATAGCAACACCCAGTACAGTAAAAATGATGATGATGGATAAAGAATAAGTAAAGGCGTTGCGGATACCCTCAGCCCTTGTTTTACTACGCTTGGTAAAGAAACTCACCGTGATGGGTATCATAGCGTACACACAAGGAGTAAGCACAGCAAGAATACCACCACCTAAAGCCAAAAGAAACAACCACAGTAAAGATTGCTTTTGCTCCTTTTTTAGTTGGTCTTCAGGATTGACAAGCGCTACTTCTTCATTTTTTTTTTCGGCAGCGGCGGCAGTACCGCCATCACCTACCTTTATTGAGAAATCAACTGTTTTAGGGGGCAGGCAGGTTTCGTCATTACAGGTCATATAGCTGTATTCGCCTGTAATGGTTATGTTTTCATTAGCCAGTTCTACAGTCTGTATGTAGTCAACATTTTTGTAGTAGTGTACAGTACCGATATCTTCTATCGTTTCGTGTATAATTTCACCCTCTTCGCGCACCTCGCCTACCAGTTTTACATCTGGATTGTCTTTGAATGTAAAGCTGGGCGGCAGAAAAGAACCATCACCACCGGGGTCCAACGAATATATATGCCAGCCGTTTTTCACATCGCAATGAAAAACAATGTCGTATTTGTTGCCCTCAATCTTGCGGGCTTCAAATTTCCATTCAGTAGGGTCTTCTATCATCTGTGCCTGCGCACCGAAAATGAATAGCAGATTGAGTAGTGCTACTGATGCAAGCGTGAAAATTTTTGTCATTATAAAACGGTTATTCCTACATTAAAGAAACTAAGTTTGTCCTTATGGTTTGGTTAACACCGGGCTTTTAAGAAAACTTTAGCGCAAACCCTACAGTCCTGTTAAGGCCATTGAAGTTAAGCAAATGAATGAACATCGGCCAGCGCAGACAATATCAGCCTGCCATCTATATTAGACAAACCGCTGCTGCAGGCACGCTCAGGGTGTGGCATCATGCCAAACACATTGCCTGTTGCATTGCATATACCCGCTATATTGTTCATCGCACCATTAGGATTGGTATCACTATTGACATTCCCATTTTCATCGCAATACCTGAACAGCACCTGCCCGTTATCTTCCAGTTGCTTAATAGTTGCAGCATCAGCATAATAGCGGCCCTCGCCATGTGCAATGGGTATCTGCAATACGTTATTGCCTACAGCCTGTCCTATGATATTTTTATCGCTTGCAGACTTCAGGTACACGTTTTTGCAAATAAACTTCTGGTTTTCGTTTAGCAACAATGCACCGGGCAGCAGGCCCGCCTCGCACAATACCTGGAAACCATTACACACCCCTAGTACTTTGCCGCCTTTATTGGCAAATTCCACCACCTTCTCCATGATTGGGCTGAAACGTGCAATAGCCCCGCAACGGAGGTAATCGCCATAAGAAAAACCGCCGGGCAGCACAATACAATCCTCTGTAGTAAAACCATCCAACGATGTGTCTTTATGCCAAAGCATCACCACTTCCTGCTGCAGGTCGTCCTGCAAAGCATGCATCATATCCCTGTCGCAGTTAGAACCCGGGAAAACAACTACTCCAAATTTCATTCGTATGTGAGAATTTTATAATCAACTACCGGCTAATTTACAGAAAACAACCAGCAGCAACATGAAATAAAATGCAAAATTACTAAATGCTTTGTTCTTTTCGGCAAAATAAGCATTGGATACTACCAGGCTCAGGGCAGGCATAAGAATCAGCCAAGCCATTGTTACGGCAGAGTCTGTAAACATGCCAACTATAAATGACAAAAACAAACATATAGCAATAGCAGTCCACCCCCGACGTACAAAAATACTTACTCTTGTCAGTTGTTTTTGCAAAGCGTATGTGCCCATGGCAAAAAGCGTAAGCACCCCCATAAGAGCGCCTATAAAGAAAACAGGTTTTTTGATACTACCCGGCAGGCTGAAGCCCAAATCGAACCAACCCGGCAGCCAATGTAGTACATCGAACAGGTAAAGCATACCTGCAGCAAAATATATTGGGGTAATCCACCCCAATAAACCAACCATCCATTCGCCTGGGTTCAGGTTGCGCAGGATAGATAATGCAGCCAGCAATGCCAGTATATATACCATTGCCGGAAACATAATAAGCCCTGCCACACCTATGGCAAAACCTGCGTTGAAAATTATTTTGCGGGGCTTTTGCGACTGTGCCAGTTGCAATATCACATCCGCCAGCATTATCAACACCCAGTTGACCAACAGCGGTTGGCAGAAATAGCCGAATGACGGCGATAAAGCGGTAAGCGATATATACACGAATGCGGTAACATATGACGGCTTGTAGAAAAGCTTGTATTTATTGGCAACGGCATTGAGGTATATACCCTGTATAGCCAGCATAATGACCGACAGCAAGGTGAACCCAAATGCACTATTGAACAATATCACAGCCAGGAAGCCTGTAATAATATGAAACAGGAAATCGCCCTCAGGCACTACCGGCAACTGCGGATGAAACAGCACCTGCCAGTTGATGGCCAGCGCATAAATGAATAATACTAATACAGTAAGTGGATTGTTATTCCTGACTATTTGTAACACATGCCCGGTTTTCGCTGCTAAAATACAACTTTAGCGAAGCAGATTTGATTTCTCTTCAGGCAAGGCACTACGAACTCTTTGGCCGATACCTGTTTGCCCGATTTTGGCAGCCAGTCCGGATCCTCATTATTGTAACCCGTAAGAGAGTTGACGGATATCTTACCATTAGCATCCATGCTGGCCAGTTGTATCTTAGAGCGGCTGGTATTAAAATCATTGAACAAAAAGCCGAGCGCACCGCCTGTATTAATGAGCGCATAGGACGAAAACAGTCCGCCGTCTTCCTGGGAGTATTGCAGCTTGCGAATGAATTCGGCCCATTCAGGCTGCCCCTCACCATTACAGGATATGGCCAGTATGTCTCCATAATTATACTCCCTGATCGAAGCTGACATAGTAGGATAATACCATGAATAATAGCCAAAACCCTGATTATAGTTGTTACGCGTTGTTATGAAGAAATCCTCAGCTATCATTACAAAACCTCCATCATTCCTCACTATCAGTTGCCTAACCTGAAAGTCGTTAAAGGCACGTTTAGGATTGCGCTCTCCCGTAGCATTGCGTATTCTTTCTGAAAATACAATTGTCTTGAAACCTTTGAATGCCTTTTCTGCCACGTCGTAGTAAGTGTATATAATGCCTTCGAAATTTCCATTTTTCCTGTCTGAATAAAAACCTCCAATATACACCCTATCACCGGTTAGGGACATTTCCATGTAAGTACCGGCGGTGAAGATGTTATTCAAAGGCAATTCTACGGGGTAAAATTGTTTGTTGTCCTCTCCTATACCCAGTAGCCACACCCTGTCTGCATAGTCGCGGGCACCATATGGAGTATATGCCGGTAATAATAGTTGACCCGCGTCATTCACCACAGCTTCGCCAAAGGCTATATCATTGTCAGCACTAAATGGAGCTTCAACGGTGTTTTTTACATTCAGTTGATCATCCAACCATGTTATTCTTGCCGTTAGTTCTGCACCTTTGGTATGGACACCGTATACCACTATCTGCCGTTTATCATGAGAAACGGCATAATTGTATAACCCGCTACGCCCACCCAGAAAAGCAGATTTGGCCTCATCTACCTGCAAAGGCCCCTTTTGTATGCGTCCTTTACCATCCAGTAACGTAGCATATTGCACAACACGGCTGCTTTCTGTTACCTGGTGCAAAACAATTATCTTATCGCTGTAGGTAATGAACCTGGTACCGAAAGAGCGACGGGGCAGAAAGTCTAGAATAACAGTTGCCTGTTTTTGCATGGCATCGTTATAGGCATCCAGGTAATACCCCTCCGCACTTCCGCGGTACACATACAGCAAGCCACCAACCTTGCCTGCAACGGTAAATTCACCGGTACGAAAATCGAATTTTTCGTAGGGTGAGTACGTTATCTGCTGCGCATGAACAGGAGACAGGAAAAATATTACTGCCAGTATTACGAGCGCGGGTATCCTGTATGGGTTCATGGTTCAAATTTAATGGTATCGCAGGATATACCAACCCGTTAATCTAAAAATCTTGATTGCAATTCAGGGGTGGGAATCATACAACTGTCGCGCTTGCCAAACCATTTATAGCGGTACCTGGCAATCATATCATATATGGCATCGCGGAAAGTACGAGGAAATACATAACCAACGGTTAATAGCGTATAGGCACCTTTTAAAATTGAGGCTGTTTTGAGGGCAGCATCAGATTTAACATATACCCTACCCTTGTAAACCAGCACCAGGCTGTCGGGTACTTTACCCTGCTCATTTAGAAGGTGCTGCTGCACCAGTTGGCCCGTGGCGGATTGTAAGGATGAGAACCTGAAAACAGCTCTTTTGTCATGCTTAATGACGACCTGTACAAATTGGTTACACAAATTGCACAGGCCGTCAAAAAACAATATGGGTCGCTCGCTGTCAGGCAGCATTATTATATGATTGGGCGAATTATTTTGCAGCATCCCTTGCCGCTACTATTGAGTCAGCTTTAGGTTTTACTTCTATAGCCATTCTCCTGTCCAGGTCTTCAGAAGCCTGGGTATTCAACTCATCCAGTTTAGTACCTACTGTAGAGTCTACTTTAGCTTGAATTTCATTTTCAGTCATCTGCGGCGCAGCTTCGTTCTGGCACGCAGTAAACAATAAAGTTGCAACAACTGCAGGGAATAATAACTTTTTCATATTGTGTTGATTTGAACTACAAATGTAATACAATATCAGGCTAATATTTGTTCATTGCCCCCGTTCTTATCATGATAATTAACTGAATATTTAGACAAATTGGCCTGTAAAATGCTGTATATTTATATGAAAAACCGGAGCTTTACTAAAGCATGCCTGTAAGATTACTCATACATATAACCATAATCCTCTCTGTATTAGTGGCAAGGCCGGGTGAGTTAAAGGCCCAGCCTAGGGGTAATGACACCCTGCTGCTGGGTGGGATAATGGTAGATGGTGTGGTATATCCCATGGTATATATGGATGGAGTGACTGTGACTGATAAACTACCCCGCAAATGGGCACGTAAAAGGGCCAAATATGACAGGCTGAAATACAACGTGTACAAAGTATACCCCTATGCTGTAATGGCGGCAGACGTGCTCAAAGACGTAGACTCTGTGCTGCTGGCTATTGGCGAGGACAATAAAAAAGAACGCAGGCAATACCTGAATACTGTTGAGGACGAGCTAAAGCGGAGATTTAACGGCGAGATATCAGACCTGACTGTGAGTCAAGGCCATGTGCTGGTAAAGCTTATAGACCGCCAGACAGGCAAAAGCTGCTATAACATAGTAAAAGAGCTGAAAGGAGGTGTTCCAGCAGCTGTCTTTCAAACGGTAGCCCTCATCTTTACACACAACCTGAAACGTGAATATGACCCCACCGGTGATGACAGGGATATGGAGGCTATTGTGCAGGAGTTGGAAGCTACACGCAACTACCAGTATCAATACCAGTTGCAACAGTCCAGGCTGAAAGTGTCGAGGAAGTAGCAGGATATCTTAAATGCCCCTGTTTATTTGTATTGCTCGTACCAGTCAAACTTTTCGTTTATTATATTTCCCTTTTCCTTTTTAATATAATCTAATAGCGCCTCAGCTACATGGGTATGCCTTTTTTGTTTCAGCCAAATAAGGCTCCACATGGTCTTGATTGGAAGCCCCTTCACAGGAATAATCTGTAATTCACCATTTCTAAGCTCATTTTTAATACCAATAAGTGGCATGATGGAATAGCCAAGTCCTGCCATTACCGCCTGCTTAACCGCCTCGTTACTGGTTAACTCCATCTTTTTTTGCACGACTATATTATTCATTTCTAAGAACCTTTGCATAGTTTGCCTGGTGCCCGAGCCATGCTCCCTGTAAATAAGTGGCAAATCTTTGAACAAATCTTTTTTGGTTTGTTTCAGATTCATTTCAAGCTGAGTGTTACCTACCAGGAAGAGCTTGTTTTGCAACAAATCTATCTTATCTGTATTCAAAGTTGCCGGCAGTATTGATACCAGCGAAAAATCAACTTCGTTATTCTCCAGGCTTTCTATTACTTTACTTTTGTTTGTTACATCCATCACCAATTCAACCGCCGGATGCTGCTTGAGGAAACCTGACAGGAAATAAGGCATAACATATTTACCCGTTGACACTACGGTTATTTTCAACCGGCCAATCAAATCTCCTTTGTAAGCATGTGCCTTATAATTGATGGCATATACCTGGTTCAATATGGCCTCTGCAGCAGCTGCTATTTCTTTACCGAAATCAGTTATGTATATGTTCCTTCCTATTACTTCAGTAAGAGGTATATCGAACTGCGCCTGGAAATTGCGGAGCTGTATAGAGACAGCAGGCTGTGTCAAGTGTAAGGCTTCCGCGGCTTTGGTAACACTGCCGGTATTAGCCACTTTCAAAAATATCTCCAGTTGATTTAGAGTATAATTCATAAGAATGTTTTATCAATAACATTTCAAAGATAAATAAAAATATATTAATTTCAGTTACGAGTTTTGCAATCGAAAAATAAAAACTATGACAAGAATAACGATTGCAAAAGGAGATGGCATCGGGCCGGAAATTATGGACGCTACGCTAAGCATACTTTATGCAGCAGGCGCCCGTATAGAAACAGATGAAATAGAAATTGGCGAAAAGATTTACCTGGCGGGCAACAGTTCAGGCATCGCTACAGCAGACTGGGA
>JACFNS010000056.1:0-7960 GCA_019454705.1 Taibaiella sp.
TGGTAAATAGGTTGAAGCCGGATGAAAAAAGCATTGCGCATAGCTACAAATAAGTACCTGGTTACGGCCATAGTGTTTGTAGTGTGGGTAGGCTACTTCGACCGAAACGACTGGTTCACCCAGCAGCGCCGCCGGCAGGACCTGGAAGATACCAGGGCCAACATAACCTACCTGCGCGCTGAGATAGCGGATATGAAAGCCCAAAGGGACGGCCTCAAAAACGACCCCAAAGTGCTGGAAAAGTTCGCCCGCGAAAACTACCGGATGAAGAAGGATAACGAAGACGTGTACGTCTTTGAATAAGATAAAGAAAGGCGCTTACCGCGCCTTTCTTCTTTTAAGTTCTTTATTTATTAATGACAGTTCCCGTCCTGTCTGTCCGGCTACAGAGGTATTCTCCTGCGCACGGCGCATCAGGTAGGGCAGCACATCGCGCACGGGGCCGTAGGGCAGGTACTTGGCTACGTTGTAATTGCTGTTCGCCAGGTTGAAAGATATATTGTCGCTCATGCCGTACAGTTGCGAAAACCATACCCTGTCGCTGTTGGCGGGTAAATTGTTAGCCTCCATGTACTTCGCCGCTTCCATGCACGACTTTTCGTTGTGCGTACCTATGAATACCGCCAGCTTGTCCAGGTGTTGCAGGCAGTAGAGTACTGCGGCATCATAGTCCCGGTCTGTGGCGGCTTTGTCAGGCTGTATGGGTGAGGGGTAGCCCATTTCTTCGGCGCGCTTGCGCTCTTTTTCCATATAGGCGCCGCGCACCAGCTTGGCACCCAATATATAATCTTTGGTGGTAGCGTCCTTCAGGGCCACCTCCAGGTAGGGTAGCGCCCCGGTGGTATATAGCTGGAAGGTGTTATAAATGATGGCTTTCTGCTTATTGTAGCGCTGCATCACGGCTTCGCATAGCTCATTTACAGGTTCCTGTATCCAGGTTTCCTCAGCGTCTATCAGCACCATTACGCCCTCGTCGTGGGCGGTACTGCATATCTTGTCTATGCGGCTGTGTACTCTTTGCCATTCTTCCTGTTCTGCCTGGGTAAGATTATCCCCATTATGCAGCTTTTCCAGCAGGGCGAACCGGGCAAACCCGGTTACTTTTAGTGATATGAAGGGGATATTGGGTTTTGAAGCTGCATACTTTATAGCTTTGATGAACTCGGGTACGGCCTTGTCAAATTCAGCCTCGCCTTCCTTGCCCTCCACCCCGTAGTCCAGTATTACCCCCACGTGGTAGGCGGCCAGCTTGTCGGCAGTAGCTGCGGCCTCTTCCATAGTCACCCCCCCGCAAAACTGGCGGAATATGGTCTTCTTTACGATGCCCTCAATAGGCAGTCTCAGGCTGAGTGACCACTTGGTCAGCGCCATGCCTATAGTTGTTAAAGTTGGCGAACCCATAGAAGCGAACAGGAACTGCGCCTGCTTCAGCTCGCGATTGGTACGATATTTGAATGCTATTTCAGTATTGTCGAATTGCGGCAGCATATATTATATAAGAATGCAAAAGTAATAGGCTGCCGCCATGCAATGAAATTTTAATTGCTGACAATTATCAGTATGTCACGGCATTGTATAAAAAAGCTTAATTGGCATTATTTGACTAACCTAAGAGGGAAATTTTTTGTCTTAATCTAATAAGAATACTTATCTTTACAATTCTAATAAAATTAAAAAACGATAAAATGATGAAAAAGTTACTATTACTTTTATCTGTGGGTGTGGTGGTAAATGGTGCATATGCACAAAAAGCTGCCAATACTTCTATCATGGTTTCTTCAGCTCCGCAACAGCAAAAAGCTATTGAAAGCAAAAAAGTTACTCTGGAAGACCTTAAGAAGGCTGCCGCATGGAGGTACGATAACAGCAACAAATCTGCAAACAAAGGTACGATCAGTGGTACACGTACATATAACTATGTAGACCATCTTGATTTATTAGGTACTCCTGATGGTAGTTTCCCTTATATGTGGCAGGATGGTGTTGGTATGGGCATGTACAATTCAAACTCTGTTTTAACATGGGATACCATTAATGTTATGAGCTACGGTTCAGTATTACACCCCTGGATTCCTGGTTTCAACGACCAGTTCGTTCCCGCTTATGCAGGTAAAGTAGGTATACAAAGCTATTCAGCTTACAAAGTTGATAGCGTTGCATTTTGGGGATTGTATCAAAGGAATTCACAAAAGACTAATATTACCGATACTCTGCGTGTAACACTTTTCTACGGCAATGGTGCAACTGGCCAGGATATCAGGCTGGCAAACTGGTATAGCCTGACACCCGGTACATTCCAGCAGAACTTTGGTGTAGATACACTTAGGGTAGCTACAGTTATGTACGATTCAGTACTGAGGGGTGCTCGTGGCACTACTAGGGTAGTGAAAGATATCCTGCTGAACAACAGCAATTTCGGTGATACTGTAGTTGTAGGTTCATTAGGTGTTCACCGTTTTGCAGTTGCATTCGGACAAAACATACCTGCAGGAAACCTGGTAGGTGTTACAGCATCGTTTGTAAGCGGCGATCCTAACAAACCAGCTCCTTATACTGATACGGTTTTCCGTGGTAACGCTGTTACCGGACTGGAGCCCGTTAAATATAACATCTTCCGTCCATTCACATTCGAAGAAGCTGATGGCCAATATCCAAAATACACTGTAGGTAACTACAACACAGGTTTGGGTATGTTGAAAATCTATGACACAGGTAACTCTTTCTACGATACATACCTGGCTGCGTTTTTCTGGGCTAAAGAAGGTGGTTTGGAATACCCTTACATTGACTGGGTTGTTTCATGTGCTGATTGCCCTGCTGTAGGTGTAAACGATGTAAATGGTATCATTTCCAGCGTTAAGGTGTATCCTAACCCTGCAACAAACGAAGTAAGGGTTCCTTTCGCACTGGGCGCTTCTTCTGATGTACAGGTTTCATTCACTAATGTAATGGGCCAGGTTATCAGCCGCCAGTCTTTCAGCAATGTTAAGACAGGTGAGGCCGTATTCTCTACAAGCCAACTGACTAACGGTGTTTACATGGTGAACATTGAAGCTGCAGGCGAGAAGAGGGTAGAGCGCGTGACTGTTGCTCACTAATTTCTGACATCATATTATCTATAAAAGGGTGGCAAGATTGCCACCCTTTTTTATTTTTCCGAAACAATACTTTATTATTGCACATCCCGGACCAGGCGCTGTAAGGGAATTAATAATAAATAAAAAGAGCAAAAGGTTAAGCGAATGGCAAAGAACCTGTTGATAGTGGAGTCTCCGGCAAAGGCGAAAACAATAGAAAAAATACTGGGTGAAGATTTTGAAGTAATGTCCTGCTATGGTCATATCCGCGACCTGGAAAAAGAGGACATGGGTATAGATATAGAGAACGACTACACACCCAAATACAAGATATCAGACGATAAGCAAAAGGTAGTAAAAGATCTGAAATCGCTGGCCAAAAAATCTGAAGAAGTGTGGCTGGCAACGGATGAGGACCGCGAAGGGGAGGCCATATCATGGCACCTTTGCGAAGTGCTCGGCCTGGACCCTCGCAAGACCAAGAGGATTGTCTTTCATGAAATCACCAAACCGGCCATAAAAAAAGCGGTGGAAAAACCCCGTACTGTAAATATGGACCTGGTAAATGCACAGCAGGCACGCCGCATATTAGACAGGATAGTGGGTTTCGAAATATCGCCCATACTGTGGCGCAAGATGAGTATGCGCAACAACCTGTCTGCCGGGCGCGTACAATCAGTAGCGGTAAGGCTGATAGCTGAACGCGAGCGGGAAATCAATAAGTTTGAACCGCAGAGCAGTTTTAAGCTGGATGCCTACTTCCAGGCCGAAGACCTGAATAAAAAGAAAGTAACATTCAAAGCTGAGAGTGGCGAAAAGATAACGGACGAACAGGGCGCCAATAAATACCTGAAAGATTGTATTGGCGCTACTTATACAGTAGCTGATATACAGGTAAAACCCGCTAAGAAATCGCCCGCAGCGCCGTTTACTACATCTACCCTGCAACAGGAGGCAAGCCGCAAACTGGGTTACTCGGTATCGAAAACCATGTTACTTGCGCAAAAGCTGTATGAAAGCGGGCAGATAACCTACATGCGTACCGACTCGGTTAACTTGTCGGAAACAGCCCTTGAAGGCACATATAAAGAAATTGTGGCACAATACGGTGAGAAATACCACCAGCAGCGCCAGTACAAGAATAAGAACGAGAGCGCCCAGGAAGCGCACGAAGCCATACGCCCTACCGATATGGGCGTACAGCAGACAGGCAATGCCGATGCGCAACGCCTGTATGAGATGATATGGAAGCGTACCATGGCCAGCCAGATGGCTGACGCAGAACTGGAGCGTACTACTGCGAAAATCAATATCTCCACACGTAAGGACGAACTGACTGCCAAAGGTGAGGTGCTGCGTTTTGATGGTTTCTTAAAAGTATATACTGAAGGGCGCGATGATGAGGATGGTGATGAAGAGAACGCGGATATGCTGCCACCGCTGACAGTAGGTATGCAACTACCACTGATAGAAATGCGTACTACGGAAAGGTTCACCCGCCCGCAACCGCGATATACAGAGGCATCGCTGGTGAAGAAGCTGGAAGAGCTGGGCATAGGCCGCCCGTCCACTTACGCGCCGACCATCAGCACTATACAGCAGCGTGGATATGTAGAGAAAAGAGATAAAGAAGGCATACCACGTGTGTACAGGATACTGACCCTGAAAGGCAGCGAAATAACACGCAAAGAAGAAACTGAAAATGTAGGTGCTGAGCGGAACAAATTATTCCCTACTGACCTGGGGCTGGTAGTAACCGATTTCCTGAGTGAGCATTTCCAAAAGGTGATGGATTACGGCTTTACAGCTAAAATTGAGCAGGAGTTTGATGAAATAGCACAAGGCAAAATAGAATGGCATAAGATGATAGACAGCTTTTATCATCCCTTCCATAAAAATGTAGAGCATACACTGGAACATGCTGAGCGTGCAAAAGGTGAGCGCCACCTGGGCGAAGACCCCGAGAGCGGAAAGCCTGTAGTGGCGCGCCTGGGCAGGTTTGGCCCCATGGTACAGATAGGTGGAACAGAAGACGAAGAGAAGCCGCGCTTCGCTAAATTGCGTGCCAACCAGAGTATTGAAACCATTTCTTTTGAAGAGGCAATGGAACTCTTCAAACTCCCTCGCAAGTTGGGTTTGTTTGAAGGAAATGATGTGGTGGTGAACATAGGACGCTTTGGCCCCTATGCGCAACATGATGGTAAGTTTTACTCGTTGAAAAAAGAGATGGACCCATACACTGTTGAGTTGGATGAAGTAGCGCCGCTGATAGAAGAGAAGCGTAAAGCTGCGGCAGAGAATACCATCAAAATATTTGAAAAAGAAAAAATAAAAATCCTGAAAGGCCCGTACGGACCTTATATCAAGCAAGGCCTGCGCAACTATAAATTGCCGAAGGAAAAACAGGAAACAGCTGCTGACCTGACGATAGAAGAAGTGAAGGCAATCATAGAAGACGTAAAAGCCAATCCGCCTAAAAAAGCCGCACGTGGTAAGAAGAAAAAGTCGTAAATTACCATTGCGAAAAGGAAAGGAATGAGCATACCCCACGAGAAGGAAATATCGGCTCTGTTAAAACTTATTGACGACCCCGATACAGAGGTGTTTGATACTGTAGCAGAAAAACTGCTGAACTATGGCGTGGAGATAATTCCCAACCTGGAGCAGCTATGGGAAGTAACAGCCGATGCTGCCACACAAGAGCGGATTGAAATGCTCATTCACCGTGTACATTTCCAGAACCTTCAGAAAGAGTTTTATGACTGGAGCCAGGCATCTAAGCCTGAATTGCTTCGTGGCGCCATATTGGTAGCCAAGTTCCAGTTCCCGGAAATGAATGTGCCGTCTATACTCACCCAGTTTGACCAGATGCGCAGGAATATATGGCTGGAACTGAACAACTACCTGACACCGTTGGAGCAGGTAAACATACTGAACAGCATACTGTTTAACTATTACAAACTACAGGGCCACGAACTGACAGAACGTGAGCCTAAATACTATTTCATCAACCAGGTGATGGAAAGCAAGCAGGGCAATGCCTACTCAATAGGCGTGCTGTATCTTGCACTGTGCGAGCTGCTGGACATTCCAATCTTTGCTATTGACCTGCCGAGGCAGTTTGTATTCGCTTATATAGATACACTGCACCATTTCTACAGTGTAGATGACGCGCCCGTGCAGCAGATGCAGTTCTTTGTAGACCCGATGAATGGTATGGTGTACACACAGAAAGATGTGGATACTTACCTGAAAAAAATAAATGCCACAGACAGGGAGACTTACTTTAAACCGTTGGAACCCAAGCGCATTATCTTCAAAATGTTGGAAGAACTGATGCTTTGCTACCGCTACAAGCGCGATGATGAAAAAGCTGCTGAGATACAAGAGCTGATGAATATACTGGTGGGGGTGTAGCCCACCAATTATTCTTTTTTATTTATTGTATTACCCACCATCATCAAATCCGCAAACGCTATAGCGCACGCCGCCTCCACAACTACAGGCGCGCGCAAGGCGATGCACAAGTCATGCCTGCCTTTTACGGTAAATGCTTCTACCGTTTGCGATTGACTGTTCCATGTCTGTTGTTCTTTGGGGGTGCTGCTGGTGGGTTTTATAGCTACGCGAAAAACCAGTTCGTTACCGTTGGTAATGCCGCCGTTGAGACCGCCTGCGTGGTTGGTTTTGGTTCTGCCATGACTGTCCAGTATGGCATCGTTGTTTTCGCTGCCTGTTGATTTACTGCCGGCAAAGCCACTGCCAAACTCAATGCCCTTTGTGGCAGGTATGGAGAAAATCAAATGGCTGATAACAGATTCAACAGAATCAAAGAACGGTTCTCCCCAGCCGATAGGCAGCCCATTAGCTGTACATTCAATAATACCGCCGATACTGTCCTGCATTTCCACCGCTTTATTGATAGCAGCCTCAACATCCGCATTGCCACCTGCTTCTATTAAGCGTGCTACGGGTAGAACCGGAGCAATTATCTTTTTAGCTATTACACCTGCAGCTACTAATGCCAGCGTGAGCCTGCCTGAAGAATGGCCGCCACCGCGATAGTCGTTATAACCATTGTATTTTTTATCCAGTACAAAGTCGGCATGGCCGGGGCGGGGCGTGTGCCTTATTGCTTCGTAGTCTTTCGATTGAGTATTGTTGTTTCTGAACAGGATAGTGATAGGCGCGCCTGTTGTATGGCCGTTAAATACACCGCTGATAATCTCCGGAATATCGTCTTCTTTGCGTGGAGTGGTGCCTGCGGCACCCGCTTTGCGGCGTTCCAGGTCGTGCAGAAAATCTTCGACTGATAAAGGTATACCTGCAGGGCAACCATCCACAGTAACGCCCACTGCTACTCCATGCGACTCGCCAAATATGCTTAACCTGAATATGCGCCCGAAACTGTTCATGCTACTAATTTACGAATTGGCAATTAACACCTAAGGATAATAAATCGTCAAAAAAAGCGGGGTAAGACTTGTTTACGGCTTCGGCCCCTTCAATAATAACGGGTCCCGCGGCATTCAATGCGGCTATTGCAGCAGCCATTACTATACGGTGGTCGTTGTGTGTATCTATAGCGCAGCTTGCAAACGCCTTTCCTCCTTCTACTATCAATACATCATCCGCAACAGAATACCGGATACCTAAATTGTTTAACATCGCCCGGATACTTTCTATTCGGTTGCTTTCTTTATGTACCAGCCTGTGCAGTCCTTTTATCTCGCTATGTCCTTTGCAGTAGCCCGCATATACTGAGAGGATAGGGAATAAATCAGGGCTATGTGTTGCATCGAAAGTAAAAGGAGTATCGCCTTGTGCAATTTTTGTAATAGCTGCATCTGCCTGTACTGAATTTTCGTTCAGCCCTTTGATAT
>JACFNS010000056.1:7970-10296 GCA_019454705.1 Taibaiella sp.
GTGCTACAATGAAATTCGCTCCGGCACTCCAGTCGCCTTCTATATTTATTTCTACCCTTTCTGTAGGTTGGGTTGACTTGGGTGTGATAACAAAATCACTATAGTTATTATTCTTTACCTGTAAGCCGTATAGTTGCAACATCTGCAAAGTCATATCCACATAGGGTCTGCTGTTCAGGTTTGTTACACTTATCGTGCAAAGTTTTTCTGCAGCAAATGCAAATGCAGTAAGTAAGCCGCTAATAAACTGAGAGCTTAAAGAACCATCCAACTGAATGTCGCCGGGATGTAATGGCCCCTGTACGCTCAGCGGCAGGCAGTCGTTTGTAGCTATAACTGATACACCCAATTGAGGCAATACCTTGATATATTCTTTCATGGGCCGGTGCAGCAGGCTGCCGCTACCTGTTATTGTCATTTCGGATGAGGATAATGCGGCAACCGGTATGAACAACCGGGCAGATAATCCGCTCTCCCCGCAATGGATAATATCTGTTTGCGGCACGACACCGCGACTGATGATTTCAATAGTATTATCTACTGTTTCAAATACTTCGGCACCGAGCTGCTGAACAATATTCAGTGCTGCTTTGTCGTCATCTGATACTCCGGGATTGGAAATGGCAGTAACGCCCTGATGCAACAAAGCAGCAGCACAGGCACGTTGCATCATGCTTTTGGAAGGTGGTATGGCAACCACCCCGCTCATATATGATGGGCTAATGATTGCCTGCATGGATAAAACTTGCTAATGCCTGCCTGACATTGTTAAATGCAATGTTGTGTATATCAGCTTTGCCTATTTCTTTCAATAGTATGAAGTCAACGCCATCACCGTCACGTTTCTTATCCATGGTTAACACGCGCATCAATTCGTCCGTATCGGCCTGTATAGTTGTCGGCAAGCTGTATTGCTGCAATAAGTTTTGCAGTTGCCCTGTCACAGTTTCGCTCATACCGTATTGGGCTGACAACCGGCAGGCTACTAACATGCCTAAAGCCACCGCGTGTCCGTGTGGTATAAGGCATACAGTTTCAAAAGCATGGCCTGCTGTATGGCCAAAGTTGAGCAGCTTGCGCATGCCACTCTCTCTCTCGTCGGCTAATACTATTTTATTTTTCCAGTCGGCACAACGGGCGATTAGTGCCGATGTGACAGCGTTATCTTTTTTATAATATTGTATATCACGTTCAGCCAGTTCTGTAAATAACTCTTTATCGAACAGGCACGCATATTTGATTACTTCGGCAAAACCATTGCTCCATTCGGTTCCGGGTAAGGTACCTAAGAAAGCAGTATCAAAAAGGATGAATTTAGGTTGAGCAATAGTACCCAGCAGGTTTTTCTGCAGGCCGATATTGACGCCGTTTTTACCTCCAATTGCGGCATCAACCATACCCAGCAAAGAAGTGGGCACATACCCGAATGGCATACCCCGCATATATACCGAGGCAATGAACCCTGTGATATCCGTTGCCATGCCACCACCTACACCCAGCAGGGTAGTTTTGCGGTGGGCCTGGTGTTCCAATAATTGTTGGGTGATGGAAAGTATAGTGCTGAAGTTCTTATGCTCCTCGCCAGCGGGAATTGTTATCACCGCCTTAAAATCAGTAAAAAGCTGATTATATAATCCGTTGACATGACTGTCAGTAATGATGATGCATTCCCGTGGGTTAAGCCATTGGCTGATATGCTCAAACGAGCCGTTGAACAGGTACCTGACCGAACCGCCGGGAAATGTAACGGAATACTGCATGGGGCGTAAAGTTACCCTGAAAGCATGAAAATAGTGTATATCAGGGGTGGTGATAAGGCGGTATCGAATATCTATATGTATAAAACGGGCGCTAAACAGGTTATTCGTAACTTTGCAAATTCTGAAAATGTATAGTAATGAGCCGTAACGGGAAAGTATTGGTGGCGATGAGCGGTGGTATAGACAGTACCATCAGTGCGTTAATGCTTCATAACCAGGGTTATGAAGTAGTGGGCATTACTATGAAGACATGGGACTATGCCACATCTGGCGGGGGCAAAAAAGAAACAGGTTGCTGCAACCTTGACTCGTTTAACGATGCCCGCCAGGCAGCCGTAGAGCATGGGTTTCCTCATTATGTGCTGGATATCAGGGAAGAGTTCGGCGATTATGTTATCAACAATTTTGTGGATGAATATATAGCCGGACGTACACCCAATCCATGTGTACTCTGCAATACGCACATCAAATGGGCGGCACTGCTGAAACGTGCTGATGCGCTGAACTGCGATTTTATAGCCACAGGCCACTATGTGAAAGTGCGGGAAGAGAATAGCCGGTTTGTA
>JACFNS010000057.1 GCA_019454705.1 Taibaiella sp.
GGTACAGACAGCATATATGGCGAGAGTGTGTATACCCACAGGTGGGAGTTGATAGGCATGTACCAGTTGCCGCTGAAGGAGCGCATCATCACACAGTTTTCTTACAACTGGCATAACCAGGATTCGTACTACGGCACTACACCTTATATGGCTATACAACAGGTACTGTTTGGGCAGGCATATTGGGATAAACAAATAGGTGAGCGCCATAATATGTTGCTGGGTACATCGTATCGTTATACTTATTATGATGATAATACACCTGCCACAGCATCGGCCGATAGCAGCATGAGCAACAAACCGGCTTTAACACCATTGCCCGGTGCGTATATACAGGACGAATGGGCTTTTGCCAAAAAACATACACTGTTGGCAGGATATCGTTATGATTATGACAGGAACCACGGGCATATACATTCGCCCCGGTTGGCCTATAAGTATGCCCCTAATGACAACAATACCATGCGTGCCAGCTTTGGTACTGGTTATAGGGTAGTCAACCTGTTTACAGAAGACCATGCCGCGCTGACAGGCGCGCGTGAGGTGGTAATAGCTTCAGCCCTCAACCCTGAACGCTCGTACAATAGCAACCTGAACTTTGTGAAGCGTGTGCCGACTGATGCTGTATATATTGGCATAGACGCAACTGCATTTTACTCTTACTTCACCAATAAGATAGTAGGTGATTTTGACAGCGACCCCAACAAAATCATATACGACAACCTGGATGGATACGCTGTATCGCAGGGTATATCTGTTAATACTGACTTTACGTTTAATATCCCGTTCAAGTTCAGTGCTGGTGTTACCTATATGGATGTGTACCTCGTTCAGGACGATGGTACGGGGAATATGCTCAGGCAGCAACAAATGTATGCCCCCAAATGGTCGGGCAACTTTATTGCCAGCTATACCTTCCCCCGCCGTATGTTCACCATCGACCTGACGGCCAAGTGGAACGGCCCCATGCGCCTGCCCGTTTTGCCCAATGACTATCGCCCTGAGTATTCTCCGTTTTACACTATAGCCAATCTGCAGTTGACTAAAAAGTTCAGCAGGAACTTTGAAATATACGGCGGTATAAAAAACCTCTTCAACTTCGTGCCCAAAGACCCTATACTGCGCCCGTACGACCCCTTTGATAAAAACGTGGACGACCCGGTAAGTAATCCTTACGGTTATACTTTCGACCCATCGTACAATTTCGCATCTATGCAGGGCATCCGTGGCTTTATGGGCCTGCGTTGGTTCCTCGACAGGAAGGGTTAGGATTAATTCCTTATCTTTATACTGTTGTACAATTGCTATGCAATACTGTGCGCCACTGTTTATCCATAAATCAACGGAATGAAGAAGTGTTGCCTGTTACTTATACTTGTCTTATTCTCTGTCGCAGCCTATGCACAGACTAATGAAGGTGATGTTAAGGTTGATTCTGTCGCGGTTGCTGATTCAATAAAGTCTGAACTGCTTACAGCAAACACCCGGATGCTGCAACAGTTAGACTCTGTCAGAAGAGTGGATTCCATCCGCAAAGCTATATTGGAAGAAGAGCTAAAATCGCTGAAGACTACGGATAACCTGAAGAAGGAAGAGTTGTTGGCAGAACTGGAGAGAATTAAAGCAGACGAACAACAGAAACTGGCGAGGCAAAAAGCAAGGGTTGACTCCTTAAAGCAGTTTGTAAAAGGATATCCCGTCTCACCTTTTTATGATACGATATTGTATGTATATACCAGCCTCGGACCGTTTCAGCCTCACATGCGGGCAGCCAATACCGAAAAGCGTATTGAGGAGATAGAGGATGATATGCTCTACCATGAGGATTCCATCATCATTTTCAATTCGGAGCAGACCATAGACCTCTTGTACCGTGATGTTATTATAATGAGCATTACAGATGCGGATGCATTGTGGATGGGCATGAGTAAGGAGCAACTGGCGGCATACAATAAAAAAATAATAGCTCAAAGTATTACTGATTACCGCAAAGCTACTAGTGTACAAACATTACTGAAAGAGATAGGCTTGGCAATACTAGTTGTTGTGTTCGTTTATTTCTTAATTAAATACCTGAATAAGGGATATAAACGCCTGCGCGTAGTGATAAGAGATGGTCGGGATAAATGGATCAGGGGTATCAAGGTACGCGGCTACGAGCTGTTCACTGCACAGAAGCAGGTGGTGGCTATGCATATCGCCCTGAATATTATCAGGTGGATATTGGTGTTCCTGATTATATACCTCATGTTGCCTGTCCTTTTCGGCATATTCCCATGGACGAAAACGTTATCGGGTACATTGTTTGGTTATGTGCTCAACCCTTTAAAGAACATACTGACTGCAATATGGGACTATATCCCTAAGCTGATCACCATTCTTATTATCCTGTTTGTATTCAGGTATGTGTTCAAAGCATTAAGGTTCTTCAGGCAGGAGGTAGAACGCGGAGCGCTGGTCATCCCTGGTTTTTATGCAGATTGGGCGGCCCCGACTTATCAAATCATCAGGATATTAATTATTGCCTTCATGTTGATTGTGATATTCCCGTTACTGCCAGGGTCTGATTCAGAGGTATTCAGGGGAGTATCGGTATTCCTGGGCATATTATTTACGTTTAGTTCATCTGGCTCTCTTTCTAATATATTTGCCGGGCTGGTCCTCACATATATGCGTGCATTTAAGATAGGTGACCGTGTGAAGATAGGCGACTCGGTTGGCGATATAATTGAAAAAACATTGCTGGTAACGCGTATTCGAACCATAAAAAACGAAGACATAACGATACCCAATTCAACTGTACTGAACAGCCATACTATTAATTACAGTACTGCAGCCGGAGAAGTAGGGCTGATAGTACATACCACTGTTACTATCGGGTATGACGTGCCTTGGAAGCATGTACACGAACTGTTGGTAAATGCCGCTTCAGACACGGCGTATATTATCAATAATCCGAAACCCTTTGTTCTGCAGACAAGTCTCGATGATTTTTATGTCAGCTACCAGGTGAACGCTTATACCAAAGAACCCTCCAAACAGGCGGAGATATATTCATCATTGCACCAGAACATACAGGACAAGTTTAACGAAGCAGGGGTAGAAATTATGTCTCCACACTACAAGGCACTGCGAGATGGCAACCAGGCGACCATTCCTGCTGACTACCTGCCACCTGAATATATTACACCACCATTCAGAGTAAGTGACTTGAATAAGGATGAAAAGAAATAGTTTTTATAGATAACTATTACATTTGTTGAAGTAGAAAGTACAGATAATAGATGAGCCACCCCAAGAAACTGAAACAACTTGCAGCCACAGCTATTTGCGGAAATGATATTACTTCTTCCTGTTTATATGTATCGGCCCTGACAATTGTATATGCCGGGCAATACGCCTGGATATCGTTGCTGCTGGTAGCCATAGTCCTGTTTATGTATAGGAAAATATACGGAGAGGTAGTAGGAGCTTTGCCGCTGAACGGCGGGGCGTATAATGTATTGCTGAATACTACCAGCAAGAGCAACGCCTCAGTAGCGGCTTGTCTTACTATATTATCTTACATGGCCACTGCAGTCATATCAGCTACGGAAGCAATGCACTACCTGCATACTATTTTTCACCAGGTGCCGGTATTCTGGGCTACCATCGGCTTGCTTGCATTTTTCCTGATGCTTACCATCCTGGGTATCAGTGAGAGCGCAGTAGTGGCGATAGTAATATTTGTTATCCATATGGCGACCATGGCACTGCTGATAATAGCCGGTATATGGTTTGTTGCTATCAATGGGCTGGATGTCTTTACTATTAACTTCCAAAGGCCTGTATCAGGCGGCATCACTACAGCATTGTTCCTTGGCTTCAGCACCGCTATGCTGGGTATATCCGGCTTTGAAAGCTCTGCCAACTTTGTAGAAGAGCAGGCGCCGGGCGTATTCCCTAAAACACTCCGCAATATGTGGATAGCTGTAACAGTCATCAATCCTTCCATTGCACTTATAGCCATTATGGTATTACCCATCAATGATGTGCTGGTAAACCAGGAGGCCTTATTGTCGCACATGGGCGACAAAGCGGCAGGCGCATGGCTGGCGAGGTTTATTGCCGTGGATGCTGTGCTGGTTTTAAGCGGCGCAGTACTTACATCGTTTGTAGGTGTGGGCGGATTGATGAAGCGTATGACCCTGGACAGGGTGTTGCCCCAGTTTTTGCTGAAGGAAACCAAAAGAGGAAGTTCGCCCCGTATACTATTGGTGTTTTTCCTGTTATGCCTCTCCGTGTTGTTTGCGACACAGGGTGCAATAAAGCCTTTAGCCGGTGTGTACACTATATCCTTCCTAATAGTGATGATATATTTCGGCTTTGGTAACTTCCTGCTGAAAATAAAACGCAGCCGCCTGCCTCGTCCTGAATATGCAGCACCTATTACCGTAGCGATTGCAGCGTTCGCTTTGATTGTCGCCTTGTACGGCAATATTAAAATGAACCCTGAATACTTAGTGGTCTTCCTGCAGTATTTCGTTCCTGCTATTGTTGTTATTTATATATTCCTGAAGCGGAATGAAATTATGGAGTACCTGCTGATAGTGGTTACCAGCTTCTTCGAATCTATGGAGCGTATATCGCTTATCAGCAGGGTGAGGCTGAAGAAGTCTATCAGGAAACTGGCTTCGCAGGAGTTTGTTTATTTTACCAAGGGTGATGATATATCTATACTGAACAAAGTGATGATATATGTGTCTGAAAACGAAATCACCCGTAAGTTAAAAATAGTGACGGTAGTGAACGAAGAGAAAGTAGTCCCCGAGAAGTTTATGACTGATTTTGAAGTATTGGACCGCGCATACCCTGAAATAAAGATTGAATTTATACAGGTAGAGGGCGAGTTTGGCCCCAAACTTATTGATGAGTTAAGCCGCAAATGGAGGATACCTAAGAACTTTATGTTCATCAGTTCGCCCAGCGACAGGTTTACACACCGGCTGGAAGACCTGGGCGGGGTAAGGTTGATTATATAAGCGTGTCTTCAGCGCTTTGCAGGTATTCGCTTTTCTCTTTTTTAAAGAACATCAGGCCTACCATCATGAGCAGGCTGGTGAGTACCACTACATAAAAAATGATGCCTACTTTGAAATTGGTCAATTGTTTTGAAACCGGTATGCTGTAAAATAGCAGGATGGTTACTAATCCTCTCGGCATCAGGAACAGTTCCGGAAAGAGGTTTGCCTTGAGTATCAGCCTCAGATAAATATACCTTACTGTTAAGAGCAGCATTACGATTAATGTGCCTATGGTAATTACATCAGGCTCAATTACTACTTTCAGGTTGATAGTATAGCCGAATATTATGAAGAAGAATGTCCTGATGAGAAAGGACGTTTCCGCAGTAACGGTTTTCATCAATCCTTGTATGCTTTGCAGGTTTTCTATTGGTATTATTTTAGCCAGCCCGCCTTTTACCAACAGGTTACTATTATTCAGCAAAATGCCGAATACCAATATGATTAACAATGCAGGCAGATGTATTAATTCGCCCGAGGCATACACCATAGATAGTATGGCGAAAACTAGAAAAAACTTTAAAACACCTTCTATTTTGGAGAGCATATATATAAGCAGTAGAGATGCAACTGCCGAGATGACTACTGCAAGCCCGATACGTCCTGCAAATACCAAGGTCGACTGGAAGTCCAGGACCTTGTTCATTACCATATAGTTAAATACTAATATGCCCACTATGTCAGAAAAAGAAGCTTCATATATGATGAACTCTTTCTTCATTTCAGGTAAGTGACTGGTGCTTGGTATTACAATTGCGCTGCTGATAATGCTAAGCGGCACTGCATATATAAATGATCTGTCAATAGGCTCGCCCAACCAATATACCAGCAGGAAAGTAATGCCTACAGCTGATATGATAAATATGAACAAGGCGGAAAAGAACGAGTTTCTTATAAGGCTGAGTTTCTCACGGTGCACATCAAGGTCCAGCGCAGCTTCCAGTACTATCATTATTAACCCCACCGCTCCAAGTATGCGCACGATAGGTTCTACATTGTAATTGCTGAAGCCATAATGTGTAGCCAGGTACTTGATGCCAATACCCGTAGCAATCAAGAGTAAGACAGATGGTATATTAGTTTTCTTACTGATGACAGTAAAGAAATAACTTAATATAACGATGCTGCTGAGTAGTATTACTATTACGTATGGATTCAATTGCATGTGCTTTGATATTATGTTCCCGTCCTACAATGGTATTTTACATCATCCGATTAGTCCTAAAATAACCAATTATTTTTAAAGGCTTATTTTTTGCTCACTACCACCCATTCATCCAGCTTGACGGTAAAGGGCATTTTACCGATAGTCACCACAGCTTTCTTGTCTTTTATTTCGGTAAGTATGCCTATCTGATGGTTAATTTTGTGTCTTACGTAATTGCCGATTTCAGGTTTTCCGCCCACCGTTTTATAGTTCTTGTCAGCTTTTTTAGCCATGGATGCGTTCGCTTGTACCTGCTTCTTTTTGAACAAGACTTTCTCAGCCGCTTCTATTACTTCCTGTTTGTTCTCAGCTTTTTTCCAATCCTGTATTATCTGCTTGAATTTGCGTTCCATATCGCGCAGGTATTCCAGTTCTTCTTTCTTTACCTGGTTCTGTAGCTTGATAGTATTGTAGTGTTGCTTCAGTTTCTCTTTATCGGCCAGTTCGTCATATTTCTTTTTCGACTGTTCGTTTTCCTTGATAAGTTTATCCAGTTCTTTTTCTTTCTGTTCCAGCCTTACCGCCTGCTGCTCTGTTTTCAACAGCATTTTGTCGAGCTTGAAGTGCCCACGTTCTGTCAGTTCGCGGGCACGGTTGATTATTTTACCCGGTAAACCACTACGTTGGGCGATGGCAAATGTGTAGGAACTGCCCGGTTTGCCGATTGTCAATTGATAGAGCGGTTCCAGGATATTCTCATCAAAAGCCATCGCGCCGTTTACTATTCCCTGCACTTTGCCCGCCATCACTTTCAGGTTCAGGTAGTGGGTGGTAATGATGCCTAACGCATGCTTTGCAGCCAGTTCTTCTACTATAGCCTCAGCAAATGAACCGCCCAGGTTAGGGTCTGACCCGCTGCCCAGCTCATCAATAAAGAACAGGGTTTTGCCATTAGCAAACTCCATAAAGTACTTCATGTCCCTCAGGTGGGCGCTATATGTGCTCAGTTCATGTTCAATGCTCTGGGTATCGCCTATATGTATCATCAACTGCTTGAAGATGCCTATTTCTGATGTGCTGTCTACCGGCACCAGCAGTCCTGATTGAGCCATGAGTTGTATCAATCCCGCAGTCTTCATGGTAACAGTTTTGCCACCTGCATTTGGCCCGCTTATGATGAGTATACGTTGGTTACGATCCAGTTTAATATTGAGCGGGAAAGTAGTTTTGCCCTGCTGTTGGTTGTGTAAGAGCAACAGCGGGTGATAGGCCTTTACCAATTCCAGGCCGGGGTGCGGGCTGAGGCGGGGCATATTGCCATTGATGTCCTGAGCAAACAACGCCTTCGCCCGAATAAAATCGTATAACCCGCTGATATGATAATAAGTTTCTAACTGCGGGTGGAATACTGATAAGCGGGAAGTTGTGTCGGCCAGTATGCGCTGTATTTCTTTAGCTTCTGCACGCTCCAGGCTGAATACTTCGTTGTTCAGTTCTATAGTAGCTTCAGGCTCTATAAATACAGTACGCTGGCTGTCGCTCTCCCCGTGTAATATGCCTTTTACTATGCGTTTGTGTTCGGCAAATACTGCCACGGTACGCCGTCCGTTCAGGAAGCTCTCTGCAATGTCTGCCAGGTAGCCTTCCTTGTTCAGTTTGCGGAGTATGCCTTCAAATATTTTGCGCAGTTGCTGGCGCTTATTAGCCAGTTCGCTGCGGATGCTCATCAACTCGCGTGATGCATTGTCCCGTACCATGCCGGTATCGTCTATCACTGATGTTATAAGGTCTGCAATGCCTTTTTCATAAGTTACGTGTTCGCATATAGCCCGCAGGTGTTTGTACAAGCCCTCATGCTTGTTGAACCAAACGAGGATATCCCTCATATTAACCGCCAGTTTCTTAAAAGCCAGCAGTTGTTCGCCACTCAGCACCGAACGGGGTATCGATAACAGTTTTAGTTCCTTCTGTACATTGGTCGTAAAGTCGTTGGGAAAGTAATCGCCGCCACTCAGCAGCATTTTGTATTCATGTGCCTGCTGCAGTTCCTTTTCTACATATTCCAGCCGTGTATGAAAGCGGAGATTGTCCACCTGCTCATGCGCGGCATCCGTCCTGCACTTTTTATGCAACAGGGTGCGTATTTTATCAAACTCTAATGCTTCAGCCGCCCTTTCGGGGTACAGTTGTATCATACAATCGTGCTCAGGATGGCAAATTTAGTATAACAAAGCCTTATGATAAGGATAATGATAAATCCGTTATATTGCGTATGGTACGAAATGTCATGAATAACTACGACCTGCTTATATCTTCTTTAGATGCATTTATACGTAAGTATTATGCCAATAAGCTCATCAGGGGCATCCTGGTATTTCTTACCTGTATCCTGTTGTTTATACTAACGGTTACAGTCAGTGAGTATTACCTGTACCTGCCTGCATGGCTGCGTACTGTTATAGCCATATTATTTATTGTTGGTGGATTGTCGGCCCTTGTGGCGTGGATTGTTATTCCGCTTTCTAAGATGGCCAGGCTGGGGAAGGTCATCAGCCACGAGCAGGCTGCGGTAATCATAGGGCGGCACTTTACCGACGTAAGCGATAAGCTGCTGAACATACTGCAACTAAAGAAGAATACTGACACCCACGCCAGCCGCGAGTTGATAGAAGCCAGTATTGAACAAAAGGCTAAACAATTGGTAGTAATACCCGTAGTTTCCGCCATCGACCTGAGCAAAAACAGGAAATACCTGCCTTACCTGTTGCCTGTATTGTTAGCAGGGATATTTATGCTGGTAGCCGCTCCCAATATATTCCGTGATGCGTCTGCCAGGCTGCTGCAGCCCACCAAAACTTTTGAGAAACCCGCACCTTTCAATTTTATACTGAAAACAAAACAACTCAGGGCCACGCGTAATACTGATTTTATTATTGAAGCTACTACAGAGGGTGATGTATTGCCTGCTGATCTTTCGGTTGCTATCGGCGACGACATAGTGCCAATGATAACAAAAGGGAATAACCTCTTTCATTATACTTTCAGGAATCCCACGGAAGCTGTAGAATTCAGGTTATATGCAGCTGGATATTATTCTCAACCATATACGCTACATGTTGTTCAGAAACCGACTCTGAAATCATTTAAAGTATCTCTGGATTACCCCGGCTATACCGGCAGGCCCGATGAGCAGGTAAGCAGCCTGGGTGATATGACTATACCTGTAGGTACCACTGTAAGTTGGGACTTTGTGGCTGAACATACTGATAAGGTAGCTATAAGGATGGGGAACGGCCCTGAACGAATATTTGAGCAGGAAAATAATAACTGGTCAACCCAATTCAGGTTTATGACTGATACGGTTTATACCCTGGTACTTAGCAACAAGAAAACATCCGTTACCGATACGTTTAATTATTATGTAAAGGTCATACCTGACGAGCATCCTGTACTGCAACTGGAGGAATACAGGGACTCTGTAACCGGTAAACAGGTATTGCTGAACGGTAATGCAGGTGATGATTATGGTATAAGCCAGGTGTTGTTTCATTACAGCATCAGCAATCAACAAAACCAGGAGTTGAAAAAAGGCAAGACAGTCCTGGGTATTACACGTGGAGCATTAACATCCTTCCAGCATTATTTCGACATACAGGAGCTGGACCTGCAACCCGGGCAAAAGCTGAGCTACTACATAGAAGCATGGGATAATGATGGTGTAAACGGCAGCAAAGCTACCCGTAGCGAGATAATGGAGTACAGGATGTATGATAAAGAACAACTGGACTCAGCCATCAACGCCAATTCACAACAGATTAATTCAGGATTGAGCAATAGCTCTCAACGCTCGGAGCAGCTTGAAGAGGAGTATAAAGAAATGCAGAGCCGCCTGCTGAAGAGCAATGACATGGACTGGGAGCAACAGGAGAGCCTGCAGAATATGATGAAGATGCAGGAAAGCCTGCAAAACGAGATGAAGGCAGTGAAGAAGCGTTTTGAGGAACAGTTGCAACAAAGTGAGCAGAAGGAATACAGCGACAACCTGAAAG
>JACFNS010000058.1:0-7862 GCA_019454705.1 Taibaiella sp.
TAGATATATTATATACTTTAGTAATGAAATAACCTCCGGCATGTATGAACAAGATTCTAAGCATAGTATTGATATTTCTTGCCACTGTAGCTACAGCGCAGGAAAAATCACCACTGATAAAGGGCGAAGTATTTGTTGACCTGGCACAGGGCACCATTGATGCAGACCTTACTATCGATGAGATGCCTTTTGTTAAAGACTACCTTATCCTCTTGAATGCCGGTATGAATGTTAGGTACGTACGGCATCTGAAAAAGGGTTACACCTACTACTGCGAGCGCGGTTACGATTCCAAAATATCCTACGAAGCATTTAACTACTACATCCCCGACAATACAGGCAAAGGCAAATATATTCCGCAACAAGGACTGAGATGGAATTATACAGGCAAATTCCCGGTTGTAAATGACACCAATGAAGCTCAACGTGTAGATTGGCGGGGCAATATTGCATTCAACGACTATTCCCTACGCACCGATGGTGCGCAGGCAGCATGGTATCCTGTGTTGTACGATGTTACGACCGATAAGTCATATACAAGAGTCAGGTACGATATCAAGGTGAATTGTAAGGGTTGCTCTTCCATGTTTATCAATGGAAGTAAACCTGTACCGGGTAGCATTGCTCGCTTCAAAAACGAAGACCCCTGCGAGATGTTCATGTACCTGGGCAGGTACAACGTTAAAAACGTGGATGGAACATATTTCCTCAAGCCTGATGCTGATGATGAAAAACTTCGGTCTTTTGGGGAAATGACCAATAAGCTGAAAAAGTTTTATACTGATAAAACCGGCATCGCTTACGAGCGTAGCATAGTATATGCCAATAGCACCCCGGTATCAAAAAATAATGCATGGATGTTTGTGGCATACCCTACAATAGCTATGGTGGGTTGGGGCGAACATGGACTCAGTGGCGTGCTGGATGATACAACTATGTGGAGCTACAATTTCATTGCTCATGAGTTGGCTCACTTCTGCCTTGAATTTAATTCACCAATCGGCGATGCTTTGAACGAGGGCTTTGCTGAATACATGTCATCTTTGGCTATAAAACAGTTATTTGGTGAACAGGTATATAAAAAGTCGATAGAAGAATGGATAACCAACACAAAAGACTTTAAACCTGTATGCCTGTCAAAGATAACTGATGAACAAGGCTATGGTAGTAGGCAACGATATGTATATAATTATATGCCCCTGTTGCTGACAGCAATAGGCCGCGAGATAGGAACAGATGCTATGTGGCGGTTCGTAAAGAAGCTGTCAGACACCGGGAAAGTAAGCGTGCCAACTGACTACACCTACTTCATTCGGTGCCTTGCCGAGGTAGTTCAGGATAAACCAAAGATGGATCAAATCCGCACACATTATTTAGAGGGTGACAATACGCTTTCAAACGCTATTGAAGCTATTAACAAGTAACTGCAGTTATGCAAGTGGTATTGTCGCAGGCCTTTTGGTCCCATTTCCCACCAGTATATGCTTATAGTTATCCCTATGCCAAATTCTTCTTTTAATAAACTTAATGATTACCTAACTTTGCACCCTCATTCTCAATTTCAGTCATGCAGTCAGCAGTAAAATTATTCTCAGGTACGGGCTCGGAGTACCTGGCGGAGAAGATAGCCAAAGCCTTCGGTAAAAAACTGGGCCAGATGCAGGTTAACCGGTTCAGCGACGGCGAGTTTCAACCCATTTTCCAGGAGTCTATCCGTGGCGATTATGTTTTCCTGGTGCAATCTACCTTCGCCCCGTCTGATAACCTGCTGGAACTGCTGATGATGATTGATGCGGCAAAACGTGCCTCCGCTGGTTATATCACAGCTGTGATACCTTATTTCGGTTTTGCCCGTCAAGACCGTAAGGACAAACCCAGGGTGTCTATCGCGTCGAAACTGATTGCCAACCTGCTGACAACTGCCGGCGCCAACCGTATCATTACTATGGACCTGCACGCACCGCAGATACAGGGCTTCTTCGACATCCCGGTAGACCACCTGGACAGCTCTGCGGTATTTATTCCATATATCGAACAACTTAATATAGAAAACCTTATCTTTGCGGCCCCCGACGTGGGAAGTACCAACCGTGTGCGCGAAGTGGCCAAGTATTTTGGCATTGATATGGTGATATGTGACAAAGAGCGCAAACGTGCCAACGAGGTAGCCGGTATGACTGTAATAGGTGATGTATCAGGCAAAAACGTAGTGTTGATAGATGATATATGTGACACTGCGGGCACCCTCAGCAAGGCGGCATCGGTACTGAAAGAGAAGGGGGCTTTATCGGTAAGGGCTTTTTGTACCCACCCCGTGTTGAGCGGCAAGGCGTACGAAAATATCGAAAACAGCCAGTTGGAAGAACTGGTAGTGTGCGATACCATACCGCTGAAGAAGGAGAGTTCTAAAATAAAAGTGTTGACAACGTCTGACCTGTTCGCAGTAGCCATACGCAACGCTTTTGAGAACAAGTCCATCAACTCCTTATTTATACATAGCAAATTGAAAGGCTAAGCGATTAGCTGATTGATATAAAGACTGTTTAAACAACAAAACCCGGCCCGGCCAGTATTGGCGGCCTTGACAAAAACTAAATTTTAAAAAATTCGTTTCAACGTCCGGATGTTTGCCGGGTATGCGCACGGTGTTGAAAGGGTAAAAGTTAAGTAATGAAGACTATTAAAGTACAAGGACAACTCAGGAGCGAGCACGGTAAGTCTGCTACACGCCGCCTTCGTTCTGAGGGAAAAATCCCCGCCGTTATTTATGGTGGCGAAGAAACAATCCACCTGACTGTAGAGCCGCTGGCTGTGCGTGGCCTGGTGTATTCTCCCGAATTTCAGATTGTGGAAATTGATATTAACGGCAAAACACACCGTTGTATCATGAAAGACATGCAGTTTGACGTAGTAACTGACGACCTCGCCCACCTGGATTTCTTGGAGCTGGTAGAAGGTAAGAAAGTAACTGCCGAGCTGCCTATCAACTTCGTAGGACAACCTAACGGTGTGAAAGAAGGTGGTCGCCTGGTTATCAAGCTGAAATCAGTAAAAGTGCGTACTTATCCTAAGTACCTGACTGAGCGCCTGGATGTAAACATTGATGACCTGCAACTGAACGGCAACGTACGTGTACAGGATATCAAAGCCGATAACATCGAAATCATGAACCCGCCGCGTATTCCTATCGCGTCTGTAGTAATGACACGTGCGCTGAAACAAGCGGAAGCTGATGCAGCTACTACTGAAAAGAAAAAGTAATCAACTGACTGATTATAAGAGGAACGCCCCGCAAGGGGCGTTTTTTGTTTGTGGTAAAGAAACTGTCATGTCGAAAGAGCGCAGCGATTGAGACATCTGCAGAAAGTTAATATTATAGCAATGTTTAATTGATATTAACAACAATTTTACGTATATTTGTATTGTTTCCGAGCAGGGCCAAATTCCGGTCTGGGGTACGTTCTTTGGCTTTTTAAAAATTGTACAACCTGTAAATTAATCAGTATTAGCTAACCAAACTGTAAACCTTTTTCAGGACGAGTCACAAACAAAATCCACCCCACCCCCGTAATCCTAACAGAACTCATCTTGTGAATCCTATAATCCTGTTTATCATGATTCAGACAAAAAGTGAGCAAATGAGAACCAAACAGAACTATGAAGAACAATAACGTTAGCTGTGTGCGGAGGTGCTCCACTTTAGGGGTCGGGGGAAATCCTCTGCAACCATCCGCAACATTTTGAACAAAATCCACCCCCACACCCGCAACCATCCGCAACAAAATGAACACGTTCACCTGTAATCCCGTACGGACGAGACAACATTCCGGAACTAAAAAGAACCAACAACCTATCTATGGATAAACATGAAATGCATAACACATTGAATACAAACAGAAGTTTACAATCAGAAAACTATTTTTTACAACACACCCCCGAAAAGCCGTAACAAAACGATACAACTTAGCGAAGCGACTCAACGAAACAATTGAAGAGACATTTATTATTGAGTTAAAACAGAACTTTTCAGAACCACAAGGAACCTAAAGACATCCGGAACATCCTTAAATCCTGTTAATCATGATTCAGACAACAAAACACAACAACTTAGCGAAGCGATTCATCGAAATAATTGAAGAGACATTTATTATTGAGTTAAAACAGAACTAAACGGAACCATTCTAAAATGCTGCACAGTATAAATGAGTCAAACAATAGAAAAAACGGAACTAAACAGAACTATTGAGAACCATAAAGAACCAAATCGCCCAATTAACCATTACTCAATTATCGCATTGCCGCATTAGCATATTGCCGCATTATAAGATTAACTTTACCACATGTCATACCGTATAGGACAAGGAATAGATTTTCACCGCATGGAAGAAGGCCGCGAACTCTGGCTGGGCGGAATATTGATACCCCATACCAAAGGGGCCGTTGGCTACAGCGATGCTGATGTGCTGCTGCATGCCATTTGCGATGCTATGCTGGGTGCACTGGCCCTGGGCGATATCGGGGTGCATTTCCCCGATACTGACCCGCAATACAAGGGTGCGGACAGTAAACTGCTGTTGGCGCATTGCCACAAGCTGATAACGGAAAAAGGTTATATCATAGTGAATGTGGACAGCACCTTGCTGCTGCAGGCACCCAAAATCAAGCCTTTTGTCCCGCAAATGCAGGAAACAATAGCGGGTATCTTGGGGTTGACTACCGAAAATGTCTCCATCAAGGCAACTACTACCGAGCACCTGAGCTTTATAGGCAGGGAAGAGGGGGTAGTGGCGACGGCTAATGTGTTGCTCAGGAAAGCCTAAACATTAACAATAATCAACGATTTTCAACGTACCTTTGCAGACTTTAATTATAGCATGCAAAACATTAGGAATTTCTGTATTATAGCGCATATTGACCACGGTAAAAGTACCCTGGCAGACAGGCTGCTGGAGTTTACCAAAACCATTTCTGACCGCGATATGCAGGCGCAGGTGCTGGACGATATGGACCTGGAGCGTGAGAAGGGTATTACCATCAAGAGCCACGCTATACAGATGGACTATGAGTATAAGGGAGAACAATACACCCTGAACCTGATAGACACCCCCGGCCACGTAGACTTCTCTTACGAGGTATCGCGCGCGCTGGCAGCATGCGAGGGCGCACTGTTGCTGGTAGATGCATCGCAGGGCATACAGGCGCAAACCATTTCTAACCTGTACCTGGCGCTCGAAAACGACCTGGAAATCATCCCGGTTATCAATAAGATAGATATGGAAGGCGCTATGATAGAAGTAGTGACCGACCAGATAGTGGACTTGATAGGTTGTAAGCCTGAGGAAATCATACATGCCAGCGGTAAGTCGGGCATAGGTATAGAAGAAATACTGGCAGCAGTTATCGAAAGGATTCCCGCACCTAAGGGCAACCCTGATGCACCTTTGCAGGCATTGATTTTCGATAGTGTGTTCAACTCCTTCAGGGGCGTAATAGCCTACTACCGTATTATCAACGGCAGCATACACAAGGGCGAGAAGATTAAGTTTTACCATGCTGACGAGGAATATTTTGCTGACGAGGTAGGTATCCTGAAACTGGGCCTTTCGCCCAAAAAAGAAGTAAAGACCGGCGATGTGGGTTATGTGATAACCGGCATCAAAAACGCCAAAGAGATAAAAGTAGGGGATACCATCACTACAGTGGCCAATCCGCATATAGAAGCCGTAAAAGGTTTTGAGGAAGTAAAGCCGATGGTATTTGCGGGTATATTCCCGGTAGTGACGGAAGACTTTGAAGAGCTGCGCGACTGTATGGAAAAACTGCAGTTGAATGATGCTTCGCTCACTTTTGAGCCGGAGACATCGCAGGCGCTGGGTTTTGGTTTCCGTTGCGGTTTCCTGGGTATGCTGCATATGGAAATCATACAGGAAAGGCTGGAACGCGAGTTCAACCAGACCGTGATTACCACTGTGCCCAACGTGAGTTTCCGTGCCTACCTGACACGCGAAAAAGACAAGGCTATTACCGTAAATAACCCGGCTGAAATGCCAGATCCCAGCAGGCTCGACAGGATTGAAGAGCCGTTTATCCGCGCGCAGATTATCACCCTGCCTGATTATATCGGCAATATTATGAGCCTTTGCCTCGGCAAACGTGGGCTGCTCATCAACCAGCACTACCTGACACCAACGAGGGTAGAACTGATATTTGAAATGCCGCTGACGGAGATTGTTTTCGACTTCTATGATAAACTGAAGTCTTCTACCCGTGGTTATGCATCGTTCGACTATCATCCCCTCGACTATCGCGAGAGTGATATAGTGAAGATGGATATACTGCTGAATGGTGATAAGGTGGATGCCCTGAGCGCACTGATACACCGTAGCCGCACACAGGACTTTGGCCGCAAGCTATGTGCTAAGCTAAAAGAGCTGCTGCCCCGCCAGCAATTCATGATAGCTATACAGGCTGCTGTTGGCGCAAAAATCGTCGCCCGCGAAACCATATCAGCTATGCGCAAAGACGTTACCGCCAAGTGTTATGGTGGTGACATCAGCCGTAAACGTAAACTGCTGGAAAAGCAGAAAGAAGGTAAAAAGCGTATGCGCCAGATAGGTAACGTAGAAGTGCCGCAGGAGGCATTCCTGGCAGTATTGAAACTGGATGATTAATACTAATAGGATATGAGACAACTGGTATTCTTAGCATTAATATGGCTACTTGCATCGTGCGGGAATAATACCGCAACCAATGAGCCTGATAAGATTGTTGATGATACAACTTTAACGCAGCACCAGCAAGACAGCCTGAAAAAAATAAAGGAAGAAGAGGAAATGTCCGAGCATGTAATAGAAGGTGCTTTCGATGCGCTGAACAGGTAATGAAAAATACACCGGCACAAACTAATGTTTGTGCCGGTGCGATATATGAAGATTATAAGTTACAATTCCTGGTTGTCCATGCGTTGTCTGCTTCAAAGTTTTCGCAGGCGTCGGCTGCGTCAATCCTTGTCTGGTTGTTCAGCTCATATGTCTGTGTAGATGTCACCCCTAATGCATTGGTAGATGTACAGGTACAAGTGTAGTCTTTCTTGCATGACATCATTACAATGGGTAACAATAATGCAAATGTGGCAATCTTAATTCCGGTCTTTTTCATAACTCAACGTTTTTTGTTGAAGTTATAACGCCTGTAAGATGTTAAAGGTTCATCAAAGCAAGAAAAAAGCCATCCGAATGTGGCGGATGGCTAAATGATATAGCTGTGAAAAGCGGATGATTAGTCCCTTCTGCCACCAAACAGGCGCAGCAGGTAAATGAATATCATTATGAAGTCGAGGTATAAAGACAATGCACCAAATACTGCGGCTTTCTTAGCGCTTACTGCGGGCACGCCCTCCTGTTCTATACCCATACCAATATGTTTCAATTTCTGTACGTCATACGCTGTAAGGCCCGTAAATACTGCCACCCCTATGATGCTGATGATATAATCCATACGCTCGCTGCCCAGGAACCAGTTGATAACTGTAGCAATGATTATGCCTATCAGGCCCATCATCATCAGTCTGCCGAATTTTGTAAGGTCCTGGTTGGTAGTATAGCCCAGTACAGCCATAATGCCGAACATTGCGGCTGCGGCTGCAAAGCAACCTATCACAGAGCCTGCGGTATAAGTGAGTAATATGAAGCTGAACGAAATACCATTAACCGCTGCATATAGCAGGAACAGGCCTGTCATAGCCGGTGCAGAAAGCTTATTAAAACCGAAAGACATCAGCATCACAAAACCGAGAGGTGCCAGCATTACTATCCAGCCTAATATGCTGAGCCCGGTTTCGCTTACCAGGTAGCTCATCAGGT
>JACFNS010000058.1:7872-10156 GCA_019454705.1 Taibaiella sp.
ACATAAGCCATCACCGCAGATATAGCCAACGCAGTAAACATCCATATAAATACATTGGCCATGAATGTTTTTGATAGTGAGCCGGTCTTTTGTTTGCTGCTCAATACTGTATAGTCGCTGTAAGGTTTGCTTTGATCGTCCATTATTGTTCTTTTATTCTTGCTAATTTAAGCAAAGTTAAGATACAGCCTGTTAATCTTTATACAATAAACCAATGATTTCAACTGTCTTAGCCTCTATTTTGCTATATTAGAGTATCTCCACAACTCCCCGCGGGCAATGCCTGCAAATACTGACTGAATAATGACCAGGTTGATTTGCTTATTATTATTGATTTCCGCTACTAAAGTTAAAGCTCAGGATAAAACCACATTGCCTGTTGCGATGGCAGTGGCCGATTACCAGTTACCTGTCGGTACACAGTCTGTTTACACCATCCAGTACAGTATCCAGTTGGCAGATAGGGTAATGCCGGACTCAACTGTCTTTACAGATACGATACCCTCAAAAAGTAAAGAATGTAATTATACATTTAATGAGCAAGGGTTTTTGGTGGTTATGCAGGTAGATTCATTTGATGAAAAAGGTAAGGTAATTACAAGTACAGTTACAAGGTATGGTTATGGTAAGGAGGGTAGGCTGAGAGGTGTAGTACATTATGAAGATGGTAAAATGACTGATTCTGTATATGTTGGTTATAATCGCAGGGACGAGGCTGATGAGCAAGTGTATTATGATAAAAAAGGCCGTAAAGAAGGTAGGGTACAGTATTTCTATCGCAATGGCAGGGTATTCAACGTAAAGGTGCGAGATGAGGATGATATGTTACTGAGTTTTATCCGCTACGAATATGATGCTGCCAGCAATGTCAGGGAAAAGGAAATAAAAGGTAATACATTGCAATATGAGTCTGCTATAAGGTATAGTTACGATACACTGGCGAATGGTTACGTGCAAATCAATGAATATGATTATGCAGGAGCATATAAAATTATGGGGATGTTGGGCAAAGTGTTGGATACATCCGGAAGGGTAGTAGAAATTACTGTCGCTGATTCCAATAAACGCGTAGTGGCGTCCAGCACTTTCGAATATAACGATAAGGGGTTGCCAATATCAGAGCTCACTTTCACTATGTACAAACACGACTACAGCTACCTGTATGAGTACGATGACAATGGCTGGTGGAAGACCCGGAGAAAGTTTGAAGAGGGGATCCCCATCAGTAAAACCCATAGGGTGGTGGAATTGTATAAGGATACAGCATCCCGGATTGATTAACTTTAACAATACAGGCAGAATATACAGGCTGATTATTCGTTATTTTCATTGAATTATTATATGAAAGTTTTTTTCTCAATACTACTTATATTCATTGGGGTTCCCCTGTGTTCTGTAGCACAGGAGGGAGTGGTTATAGATATATCAGGTGACAAATCCACCTATGTGCCGGTACATTTCAATGTAACGGATGTAATAGACAACAGAACATTTACCACTTCTGTAGGCAAAGTAAATGAAGGGCCTTTGACTGTAAATGGCGGGCTTGCAACGGGTCTTAAAATTTTTGTCGGCCATAAAAAAACGGAGGGTGCTATTCCTGTTACCATGCATATCAATCGGTTTGAGGTAAAGGAAAAACAAGCGGGTACCAAAAGGCAGTTTGACCTGAATATGAGCATAGCCTATTATGCCGGTAAATCAAAATTGCTGGAGTATAGCGGTGGGGCATATGCCCAGTCTATTACTGATGCTGCGCCTTATATAGAGAAATTAATTAAAGATAACATTAGCGGCAACCTGAAGGAGTTTGACGCCTGGATGGCTAAAAACAAGGCAACAGTCAGTGCAGATCCTGTGGTGACGGTTAACGTATTTATGTCAGGAGTGGCTGAAAAAATCAGCCATATAGCTTATGCAAAAGACAGGAAGCTGTATATGACAGACTTTGAAGCTGAACCGGACGAGAACAGTATGGGCGCAACGGCCACCCTAAGCGGCATTGGCATGAAGATGCAGGCATCTACCTTGAGAAATACTACAAAAGTAGATGTGACACTTGCGGTATATTTCGACAAATCACGTTCATGGATGAAACCACACGGAAAGAATGTTACCACCCTCCAGCACGAACAACTGCATTTTGATATTACCGCTATAAAAGCCTGTATGTTGAAGCAGCAGATTGAACAGGCAAAATTTACACCCGGTAACTACAAAGAAGAGCTCAGCAATATGCTGGCTAAAGTGCAGGAAGAAGCGGGCGATATGCAGAACACCTACG
>JACFNS010000059.1 GCA_019454705.1 Taibaiella sp.
CGTTTTTTTTAAGCCTATGAATTACAGGCTGTTGATACCGGAAATGAGTAACTTTTTACGGTTGCTGCTGCATAACTGATGCTAATATGTCTGGAAAAAAATATTTGCTCGTTGCAATTATTATATCGTTATCAGTAACGGTATATATTTTTTTACACATTATAATGCACCCGGGCAGTAGCATGCTCAGCATAGAAGGCGACGCCTCCAAAAACTATTTCACCTTTTTGTATCACAGTCTTTACGGAAAAGGGCTGTGGTTCGATGGTATGAACTACTCCTATGGTGAGCATATTGTGTTTACAGATGCGCAACCTGCATTTGTTATTCCGCTCAGCTACATCAATAGCTACTTGATGTTGAATCCTCTTGCTGTGATTAACCTGTTACTGGTAGCCGGATTTTTCTTCGCTATAATATATGTGTACAAGATATTGCTACGTATGAATGTACGCCCCGCCTGGTCAATTGCAGCAGCAGTATTGATTATCACCATGTCACCACAACAATTCAAACTCAGCGAACATTTTTCATTGGCATATTTCTGTGTATTGACTGCTGTGTTCTACTATAATCTGGTCTGGTATCAAACAGGCAAGAGAAAGTATGTAATAGCATTGTTTTGCGCCGCATTGCTCTTTACATTCATTCACCTCTACTTTGCCCTGATGATAGCTATGTGGGTGCTGTTATTCAGTATAGGGTATGTATTATTCCGGAAGGATTCTATTAAACGTAAATGGGGGCACACATGGCCTGTGTTAATGGCCGGGATATTACCGTTGGTATTATTCCGCATCTTTATGCTGCTGACGGATACTGTAACTGACAGGCCGGCATATCCTTACGGGGCCCGCGCACATGGCACCGCATGGGGCGATATTACTACTTCTTATTTATCGCCCATATCAAAGTGGTTGGCTCAATGGATAGATACCGGTACCCTCAGCGGTGGTAACGAGGGCTATGCTTATATCGGTGTTGTTCCGCTGGTAATCGTTGTCTGCGAATTGTTATATTGGATAATAAGCCTGATTCAAAATCGAAGATTTACAGTAACCGCTGATAATAACGGCACCATCATCTGGATATTTATGGCGCTATGCGTACTGGTATTCAGCAGTGCTATCATTTTCAAAAAATGTTTTGTCTGCCTGGACTATGCTTCGTTCATAAAGCAATTCAGGGCTATAGGCCGCTTCTCCTGGATGTTCTATTATATCGTAACAATTGTAGCGGTAGTTGTTGCACATGAGTGGTTCAACAAATTGCGTGAAGAAGGCAAAAAGATAACAGCATATACTTTTGCTTCCGTTCTGTTGTTGCTTTGGGTAATTGAAGCCACTCCGTTTGCAAATAAGGCTAAAGCCAGGGTATCCGGTGCGGCGGTACAATACAATCAATTTTATAAAACCACCAAAACAGATTGGCAAAAACTCCTTTCGGGCAGCGGATATACAGAAGATAGTTTTAGGGCATTATATGTACTACCTTATTTTCATATCGGCACAGAAAAGCTGGGGCAGGTGCCACGCAGCTACGGGTTGATGAATACTGCTTTCAGCACATCTCTGCAATTGCACCTGCCGTTGATGAACGTAATGATGTCGCGCAACTCATGGCAGCAGGCTTTTGCCCAGGTGAAAATATCGGGTGGCCCGTATACTAATAAAGAGGTGCTGCGCTCTGACGATAAAAGGCCGATATTGATTATTCATCCCATCCGTGAGCAATTAAACCCCGATGAACGATACCTCCTCACGTCAGCAAAAATGCTGGGTTGCCTGAACGGTAATGACGTGTATGCCTTGTATGCCGATAGTTTGCTGGACAAAGAGGCAGGTAACAGGAAAGAACATAAAATATTTCTCAACAGCATGCACCAGGTTGATAACTGTATTATAGATGTTGGTCCCTGGTATGTTGAACACTATGATACAGGCACATCGGATAAAGTGTTGATGGGTAAAGGTGCAGCCAAAGCTATAGACGGCATTAAAGAAATTGTATTTGAAGCTCCGCTTATACCAGCTCGCGATAGTCAATTGTACGAATTTTCAGCCTGGATGCTGGTCAGCAACCAGGATTATAAAATTGGCAGGTTCATAATCTACTTATACGATGAAAATGATAACCTAATAGCTCATAAAAAAATTCTGGCGCAGGAGTCGGTAGATAATTACAGCCTATGGCTGAGGGTTTCAACCTATTTTGAGGTGCCTGCGTCCTGCCGCAAAATATCGGTAGAGCTGGTGAATGTCATATATCCTTCTTACCTGGCGCTGGATGAGTTGATGATTCGACCTGCCGATGCACTGATAATATCAAAATCAAGTGATTCGCGCAGAATGGTGAATAACCACATACTCCCTTACTGACGTAATTCACGTTTTCTTTTCAAACAGTTCAGTATTTTTACATAATATCATGAGCGAAGGCATTACCAAAGAAAGAGTGTACGACTGGCTGTCACAGGTGTCAGACCCCGAGGTGCCTGTATTGACAGTATTGGATATGGGTGTGATACGTGATGTAGCATTGGAAGAAACTCCCGCCGGTACGGAAGTGACTATTACCATTACACCTACTTATAGCGGCTGCCCGGCTATGGATATGATCAGCATGAACATCAGGATGTCTTTGCTGAGCCGTGGTATAGCTAAAGTGCATATCAAAGAGCAGCTGAGCCCCGCATGGACTACCGACTGGATGAGCGAAGAGGGCAAGCAAAAACTGAAAGAATATGGTATAGCCCCTCCTCAAAGAAAGGCATCAAGCAGCCTGGGTATGTTTGAAGAAGAGAAAGTGCCTTGTCCGCGTTGTGGTTCCGATGATACGGAGCTGGTAAGCCAGTTTGGCCCTACATCCTGCAAGTCATTATACCGCTGCCTTGACTGCAAAGAGCCGTTTGAGCATTTTAAATGCCACTAACCGATGCCTAATTTGTCAATAGCATTCTGAGCAGCCACCTGCCCGGCTTCTTTTTTATTATAGCCTGTGCCATTGGCCACTACTTCACCATTCAGCAATATGCCTATGGTGAATATCTTGCGCGTACCTTCATTCTCTTCACTCAGTGTGTCGAAGGTCAAATCATGATTATTTTTCTGCGCCCAGCTCAGCAGCTTGTTTTTAAAGTTGGTATCACGGCTTTCTAAGGTATCAATATCTATATAGGGCTTCAATATCTGTTTGAGGATGAAACTTCTCGCCCTGTGAAAACCCTGGTCGAGGTACACGGCGCCTATCAGGGCTTCCAGCGCATTGCCGAATATATGGCTGCGGCTTAGTCCTTTGTCATTTTGATTGTACTGCACTATTTTTTGCAGGCCCATACGGAGCGCCAGGTTATTCAGCGTTTCGCGACGCACTATTTTAGAGCGCATTTCGGTCAGGTAACCTTCTGACTGGTAGGGATATTTTTTAAACAGGTAATCGGCAATAACCGAACCCAATATCGCATCGCCCAAAAATTCCAGCCTTTCGTTGTTTTGTGCTATTTCCTCCAGCTTGGAGCGGTGCATCAACGCCAGTTGATAGTACGGCAGGTGGTTCGGCATGAACCCGAGCAAATGCTCTAACTGCGATACCAACTCCTTGTTGGGTGAAAAAAGATGTAAGATTCGTGACGTAAACCGCCTCAAAGCTATTCTTCGTATTTTTTGAAGATAACAGATGCATTGTGCCCGCCGAAACCGAATGTATTACTCAAGGCAACACGTACAGAGCGTTGTTGCGCCTTATGGAAGGTCAGGTTGAGTTTCGGGTCAATCTCGGGATCGTCAGTAAAGTGATTGATAGTAGGCGGTACTATATCATGCATTACTGCCTTGATACTGGCAATAGCTTCTATAGCACCCGCACCACCCAGCAGGTGGCCGGTCATGGATTTGGTAGAGCTGATATTCAGATTATATGCATGCTCTCCGAATACTTTTTTAATGGCAGTCAGCTCGGCTATATCACCCAGCGGGGTAGATGTGCCGTGTACATTGATATAATCAACCTCTTCCGGCTGCATATCAGCGTCATCCAACGCATTGCGCATCACGTTGATAACACCCAGGCCCTCAGGGTGAGGTGCTGTCAGGTGGTATGCATCGGCGCTCATGCCCCCTCCAACAATTTCTGCCAGTATGGGTACACCGCGTTTTTTTGCGTGTTCAAGTTCTTCTAATATAATTGCGCAACCGCCTTCTCCCAATACAAAGCCATCCCTGTCTTTATCAAACGGGCGGCTGGCTGTTGCAGGGTCGTCATTGCGTTCACTCAGTGCTTTCATTGCGTTGAAACCACCTATACCAGCTTCTGTCACCACGGCTTCAGAACCACCTGATATTATAGCATCGGCCTTGCCTAAGCGTATATAATTAAAGGCGTCAATCAGTGCATTGGTAGAAGAAGCGCAGGCGCTAACCGTAGCAAAGTTGGGTCCGCGGAAACCGTATTTCATAGAAATATGTCCTGCTGCTATGTCCAGTATCAGCTTGGGTATGAAGAAGGGGTTGAACCTGGGGGTACCATCGCCGGCGTTGAAGGCAGTCATCTCTTCGATGAAGGTAATCATGCCGCCAATACCGGATGCCCATATTACACCTACCCTGTCCTTATTTATACCATCCTCGGTGAGGCGGGCGTGTTGGACAGCTTCGTCTGCCGAAATAACAGCCAGTTGGGAAAACCTGTCTAATTTGCGGGCTTCCTTCTTGTCTAAGTAGTTCAGCGGGTCGAAGTTCTTCAGTTCGCAGGCGAACTTGGTCTTAAACTTCGTTACGTCGAATTGTTTAATGAAATCGGCGCCCGAAACTCCATTAATCAATCCTTCCCAATATTCAGGAACAGTATTGCCTAATGGAGTCAGTGCGCCGAGACCCGTAACGACAACGCGTTTTAACGGTAATTTCATTGAAACAAATTCAGTTTTAAACTAAGTTCAGGTTTTTACTTTACGTGCTCTTCCAGGTAAGAGATAGCCTGGCCGACAGTTGTAATAGTCTCTGCCTGCTCGTCAGGAATGGAGATGTTGAATTCCTTCTCGAATTCCATGATTAATTCCACTGTGTCCAGTGAATCAGCACCCAGGTCGTTTGTAAAACTAGCCTCAGGAGTAACCTCTGACTCATCTACACCCAGTTTGTCGACGATAATTTTCTTAACGCGATTTGCAATTTCAGACATGATCTATGCTTTTAATTATGCTGCAAAAATATACTTTTTACCAAAACGAAAAAGTAATCTCTAAATTTCTTGTTTTGGCATCTATATTATAATAATCTGTATAAATATATACTTATTTATTGTATCGCTCCTCAGTTATTTTCCCATCCTTCATCACCAGCGTCCTGTCGGTCATTGCAGCCAGCTCTTCATTATGCGTTATCATTACAAATGTCTGCCCGAATTGGTTGCGCAGGTCAATAAATAATTTGTGGATGGCCATGGCGTTATTACTGTCCAGGTTGCCCGTAGGCTCATCAGCCATTACTACCGCGGGTTTATTCACCAATGCCCGGGCTATGGCTACCCGTTGTTGCTCACCGCCCGACAGCTCCGAAGGTTTGTTATCCAGCCTGCTACCCAGTCCCACTACTTCCAGCATTTTTTTTGCCTCATTCAGCGCCGCGCTTTTGCCTGTACCGCTTATCCATAGGGGTACTGCTACGTTTTCCACCGCCGTAAACTCAGGCAACAGGTGATGGAACTGGAAGACAAAACCCATCTGCTTGTTCCTGAATGCCGCCTGCTTTCTCTCGGGCAGTGCAAACAGGTCTGTGTCGTTTATCCTCACCTGCCCGCTATCGGGTTTGTCCAACCCGCCCAGCAGGTGCAGTAGTGTGCTCTTGCCTGCTCCAGACGCTCCTGTTACTGACACAATTTCGCCCTTGGCAATATTTAATGACACACCGTTGACAACTGTAAGATTGGAATACTTTTTGAAGAGGTTTTCTGCAACGAGCATGATGTAAAAGTCAGCTAAAATGATAGTTTAACCAAACAAATATTTTATAAAAAATATAGCAGTGCGTACTGGCAGTAAAACGCTTGTTACCTTAAAATTAAAAAGTTTGTAATTGTAAATTGAAAACTTACATTTGCGGAAATCTGTAATACAATAAATAAAATTAAAATATGTTTTGGACACTCGAATTAGCATCGCATCTTGAAGATGCACCATGGCCGGCAACAAAAGACGAGTTAATAGACTACGCTATTCGTTCGGGCGCGCCTCTTGAAGTGGTAGAGAATATCCAGGAGCTGGATGACGAGGGTGAAATATACGAGGGCATAGAAGATATTTGGCCGGATTATCCTACGCAGGAAGACTTCTTCTTCAACGAGGATGAGTATTAATTTTTAAAAGAAATGAACTGTTCAAATCCCCGCAATTGCGGGGATTTGTTATTAAATCTGCATGTCATCCGATTTATTTTTTTGCCGATAGTATTTGATGGGTGATAATATAGCCTGCTGATGCCGCGCTCAACCCAAATACATTAGCATCCAGCCCGAAAGGTAATACTATGCCGGATATGATGAGTATAATAGTAATACCACCGCCAAGAACCATACTCACCATAGCTGCCTGCGCAAAACGTTGTTTCAGAAATATGGCTGCAACTATTGGTACGCTCAGGCCCGATACCATAAATGCATAAGCATACAGCATCAGTTCCAGCACATTTTCCATCACCGATGCCAGCAATATGGCAAACAGGCCAATTGCCAGTGTACTGTATTGCGAAAAACGTACCACCTGTTTATGACTGCCCTTATTTTTTTCCGGCACCAGGTCGCCCACTACGCTGCCCGATGCAGCCATCAGGCAACTATCAGCCGTAGATAGTACGGCGGAGAAATACGCAGCCAATACTAATCCCGTTACACCTGCTGGCAGAATGTTTTTTATCAGCAGGGGCAAGCCCAGCTCGCTGTCAGTAAGTGTACCGCCGGGTATGGCTACTATTCCTTGCTGAACAGCAACATTGGCCAGCATGCCCAGCAGCACACCGCTGAAAGCCATGAAGGGCCACTCCAGTACGCCCGCTATATACCAGGCTTTTTTTGCCGTCTTCACATCTTTGCAGGCGAATAGTCTTTGATACAATGTCATGCCTACAAACCATATAGGTACAACGGTTACTGTCCAGTTTACAATATTCTGCCAGCTTATGTTGGTAAGGCTCAGCATATCGTCTGCCAGGTATGGGCTTATGCCGGCAAGCCCGCCGAGCTTTACCCATGTAAGAGGTATGGCCACACCTATTAACCCTATTAATAGAATTATCCATTGCACGGTATCAGTGTATATCACCGCTTTCATGCCGCCCATCATAGTATATATTACAGCTATCGCCCCCATTATCCACAGCATTTGCTGTGTACCTATTTCAGGAAATGTGGCAGAGGTGAGTTTTGCACCCGCCAGGAGTTGAGAACTGGTAAAACCCATATAACCTATAATACAGATAAGGGCTGCAACCATAGCCACCGGCTTGCTGTACAGGAAACCAAAGACCTGCGGAAGCGTAAGAAAGCGTTTGCCATATTTTTGTTGCCAGTCAAATACTTTGGGTATCAGTAACGCTGCGCTAATCCAGGCGCCTATCAAGCCTGTAAACAGCAACCATGAGCCCGATAACCCCATGGTAAAACCTAAACCACCCAGCCCGATGGAAAACCCGCCACCCACATCGGTAGCTACTACAGATAGTCCAACATGTGCCGGTTTCATATTACCGCCCCCTGTGTAATAGTCGCGTTCGTTTTCATTTTTATGCAGGAAATAGAATCCAACGCCCAGCATCACCAGGAAGTAAACCACGAAAATTAAAATATCTATCCATGCCATCTGTCAGCAGAAATTTTTATTGATTAACAAAAAGGTATGGTGGCTGCGTGAAAACACTAAAGATGTAAAACGGGAAATAGCTTTACGGGTGTGCAGAAATAAGAAAGCAACCGATGCAAAGGTAAGTAATCTGCATCATTGATAAAATCTATATGGCCTCAGGTGTTTTTATAGCAAGAATACATCTTTATATCTGCGTATCAGGGTTTTTGTATCAACATTTGTAAGTACATTTGATATTGCATATCCGATATGAAAAAATATATACTGTTATCCTTAACGGCTATAGGTGCAATAGTCAGCATTATGTCCTGTAAGCATGAGCCGGGTGCAGCACCCAAAGATGCCGGCGATGGTGCATACCCTGCGGTGGTAAGCAATATTTTTGTGAACAGATGTGCAACAGCAGGATGCCATAACGAAGCGAGTCATACCGGCGCTGGTGGACTGAGGCTCGATAGCTGGGAGCATCTGTTTGATGGTGGCGTGAATGGTGCTGTTGTCGTGCCATATAGTTCAGATTATAGTTCGTTGATGTACTTCATCAATACAGATTCGAGCCTTGGCCCTGTAGCCATACCCACGATGCCACTAAACCATAAGCCACTATCCAAGGAGGAATACCTGGCTGTGAAAAAATGGATTGACGAGGGCGCTCCCGATAAAAATGGTAATATAGCTTTCTCGTCAAACCCTGCTACCCGCCAGAAGATATACGTCGTACACCTGGGCTGCGACATGGTGGCTGTAATTGACGCTGAAAAAAATGTAGTGATGCGTTATGTGCCCATCGGTAATACAGAAGGCCTTGAAATGGGTGCGTATATCACCTCGTCCCCCGATGGCGGCAATGTATATGCATGTATGTGGTTTGGTGAAGAAATGTATAAGATTGATGCCTATACGGATAAGGTTGTTGCAAACATTCCACTCAATAATATTCTTTGGGGCACTATGACCGTGTCTCCCGATGGAGGGAAGGTGGCTTTGACTAATGTGGACAATCATAAGTTGGCGATAGTGAATACAGCAACAGCAAGTATGGAATATCTGCCAGGTACATCATTTCTCAATCCGAACGGAGTAGCGGCGAATAAGACTTTTGATACCTTTTATGTCACCAGCCTGCATGGCAATACAGTATATAAGTACAGCAATGGCTATACCAAAACTATAAGTATAGACGGGAAAGCATTAACCACAGCTACCGCCGGCGCTACACCTGACCCGTTTGAAATAGGAATGAACCCCGATTATTCAAGGTACTTTGTTACCTGTCACCAGACCAAAGAGGTACGGGTGTTTAATACGCAAAATGACAGCTTGGTTAAGGTAATACCTGTGGGTATCCGCCCTACAGCGCTGACATTCGCTAAAAGTAAACCCTACCTGTTCGTAGCTTGTTCTGAGGATGTATCAACAGGTATTTTCAAGGGAACTGTATATGTTATTAATTACAACACGCTGGAAGTCGTAAAGGTCATTGCAGGTGATTTCTACCAGCCTAATAGTGTTGCTTTAAATGAACAAGGCAACACGTTTTATGTGTTCAGCAGGAACCAGAACTTTAATGGCCCCGCACCACACCATTCGGGCCCGTGTAGTGGCCGCAATGGGTACTACCAGGTTTATGATATGAACACACTGGAGCCTAAAAGTGGCAGGCGCTACGAGATACTTGTAGATCCGTTTATCGCAGCATCAAGATTCTGAGTAATAAAAAAACGTCCACAAAAAGTGGACGTTTTTTTATTAATATGGTATAAAATATTATTGTATTACTGCTTTGGTAACCTCTGTAGAGTTTTTGTGTGATATGATTACATTATAAACTCCTTTTGCCCATGCAGACGTGTTGATAGAGGTAACCTGCTGGCTTGTAGTGTTGGTGTACACTTGCCTGCCTGTTATATCAAATATCCTGATCGTAGCCTGTTCTGTTTCTGCTACATCGTCTATACGTATGTTAAGGGTATTGCCCGCAGGGTTAGGATAAACTTTGTAATTAATTTTTTCAGCAACCTCTTCAATCGAAACTACGTTAGGGTTGTCAATGCGCATAAGTTTTTTAGTGGTGGCGTTGACATACCATATTTTGTTGTCGTGGGTGATTTTTACACCCATCACGCCGGGGCCACCTGTAATAATCGTGCCTACTAATGTAGCTGGTGTAGTGCTTACATCATAAACATGGATATTGCCGGTT
>JACFNS010000060.1 GCA_019454705.1 Taibaiella sp.
CACAGGCATATTGCGTTGGAATATCCATTGCCGGGCGATAGCTTATACATCAACCTGGGCGACTGGATACGATACGACAGCTATGCAGTTTTTGATGGTAACGATTTGAAACTGGAATACTATAAACAGAAGTAATGAGCCGGCGAAATTTATTTATGATCAGGCATGCAAAGTCGAGTTGGAAAAACCCTTTGCAAAGTGATTATGAAAGGCCATTGAACGACAGGGGCGAAGCGGACGCACCGATGATGGGCGAAAGATTGAAGAAACTGAATATCAAACCCGACCTCATCATCAGCAGCACTGCCAATCGTGCCGCGCAAACTGCCAAAAAGATAGCTGCCGCGATGGGCTATAGCACGGATGATATAAAATGGTACGATAAATTGTATCATTGCATCCCGGCGGTGTTTGAGGAGGTGCTGTACGAGGTGGATGATAATGTGCAGACAGTGTTCATAGTAGCGCACAACCCCGGCATCACACAGTTTGTCAACGAGCTGTCACCGTCATTTCAAACTGACAATATGCCTACCTGCGGTATTGTTGGCGTGGAATTTGAACTGAAGACCTGGAATGAGTTCAGCAGAGTAGAGAAGAAAGTAATTTTATTTGAGTATCCTAAGAAAAATATATGACAGTATCTGTTACAGATAACATTAGTGCGTTAGAGAAGTTATTCGAAGAACATTTTGGCACCAAACCCGTTAATATCACACCGCTGCCTGTGTCTGGCTCCGACAGGCGTTATTACAGGCTTTCAGCAGATAAGATATCTGCTATCGGCACCTACAATTCAAATATAGCAGAAAACAACTCCTACTTCTATTTTACTGAATTGTTTCGCAAGCACGAGATAAACGTACCGGAAGTATATAAGGTAGGGCGTGAAAGAAAATACTACCTGCAGCAAGACCTGGGCAACACATCTTTGTTCGACCTGCTGATGGAAGAAGGGCATACGGACAAAGTGAAAGATTATTTTCACAAGTCGGTAGAGCAACTGGTAAAGCTGCAGTGGATGGCCGGGCGCGAGTGCAACTACAACCAATGTTTTTCATCCAAGCAGTTTGATGAGAAGGCCATCATGTCCGACCTGTTGTATTTCAAATACTACTTCGCCGACCTGCAAAAGATACCCTACGATAAAAACGCCCTGCTGGAGGAAATGGAATCCCTCAGTCGCGACCTGGGGCGCATACAACCGCAGGCGCTTATGTACCGCGACTTCCAGAGCCGCAATATCATGATTCACGAAGGGAAGGTGTTTTTTATAGACTACCAGGGTGCCATGCAGGGCCCGCCCGCTTACGACCTGGCTTCCTTGCTGTGGCAGGCCAAAGCCAAGTTACCCGCTGCATGGAAGGAAGACATGCTGAACAAGTATGTAGCCGCAATGGAAGACCTGAAGATAAGCCGTGTGGATGAGATATACTTCCGCAAGGGATATCTGCAGTTTGTGCTGCTGCGCATGTTGCAGGTGTTGGGTGCTTATGGTTTCCGCGGGTTGCTGGAAAACAAACCTCACTTCCGCACCAGCATAGGCCCTGCTTTGCAAAACCTCAATGCCTTTCTTAACGACCATACACAAATACCAACATACACAGGGCTCCGGTCTTTGCTGGAAAATATGTCTTCAGCAGCCATGCAGGAATATTATGCTACACCCGAACCGTCAGAAAGCGTGAAACTGGAGGTGAACATCACCAGCTTCTCGTACAAAAAGAACGGTGTGCCTAAAGATAAAACTGCGCACGGTGGTGGATATGTATTTGACTGCCGTGGGGTGAAAAACCCGGGACGTTATAAAGACTACAAATTCCTTTCGGGCTTTGACGGCCCGGTGAAAAACTTCCTGGACAGGGAGACACGTATGGGCGAATTCCTGAGCCATGCAGAGGGATTAGTATCGTTGAATGTAGAGGATTATATGGCGCGTGGTTTCGAGCACCTGAGTGTGGCATTCGGTTGTACTGGTGGCCAGCACCGCTCAGTATATGCGGCTGAACATTTGGCGGCTTACCTTAGGAATAAATACAAAATCCCGGTAACCGTTACACACCTGAACAAGGAAAACTGGGTAACGGAAGAGGTGCCTGCAAAATAGCAGTTAATAGATTACAAGAATAAAATACAATAGCCCTGCAACTGCGGGGCTATTTACATCGTGGCCTGCACTATCACACCAAAATCTTAAATTTACCGCATGGCTGATAAAAAACTCTTCCTCTTAGATGCTTATGCATTGATATTCCGTGCTTACTACGCCTTGATACGTTCGCCGCGTATTACCAGCAAGGGCAAGAATACCAATGCGCAGTTTGGCTTCACCAATACGCTGTACGACCTGATACGCAAAGAAAATCCTACACACCTGGCAGTGGTATTCGATACATCGGCGCCTACGGAAAGGCATACAGACTTCGCAGACTATAAAGCCAACCGCCAGGAAACACCGGAAGACTTGGTAATAGCCGTACCGGATATTAAGCGCATAATAGAAGGGTTTAATATACCCGTAATGGCAAGCGATGGTTTTGAGGCCGATGATGTAATAGGGGGCCTGGCATACGAAGCAGCAGACCTGGGTTATGAGGTGTATATGGTAACACCCGATAAGGATTACGGGCAGTTGGTACGCGACAATATATATATATACAAGCCCAGCTACCAGGGCAACGGTGTAGAGATACTGGGCCCGAAAGAAGTATGTGAGAAATGGGGTATAAAGCGTGTGGACCAGGTGGTAGATATGTTGGGCCTGATGGGCGACTCGGTAGATAACATTCCCGGCATACCCGGCGTGGGTGAAAAAACAGCCGCCAAGCTACTGGCCGAATATGATACGCTGGAAAACATACTGGCGAATGCGGATAATATTAAAGGCAAGCTGGGCGAGAAAATCAGGGACAATAAAGACATGGCCATCATGTCGAAAAAACTGGCGACGATTATCACCAATGTACCTGTCAACTTTCATGAAGAGAACTTCAGGGTCGACCCACCAAATAAAGATGTGTTGAGAGAAGTATTTGCCGAACTGGAATTTAAAACACTGGGTAAAAGGATACTGGGAGAAGATGTGCCTGTTGCAGGTGGAGAAGCTGGTGCTGTTGCAGACGCCAATGCCCCGCTCGATTTGTTTGGCAATCCTATACCACAAGCCAGGGCTGCTACACTATATGCAGATGCCGCGATAGCAGAGCCTGTTGCAGAAACAACCACCATACACGATTTAGCTACAGCCACTACCACACCGCACGAATATATATTGGTGCAGGATGAAGCGGCCGCCCAACAGCTGGTTAATGAAATGCTGCAACAAAAAGAAATAGCATTTGATACGGAGACAACGAACATTGATGCCAACCAAGCGGATATGCTCGGCATGAGCATTTGTTGGGAGAAAGGTAAAGCATACTATGTAGCTATGCCCGAAGGCAAAGAAGCTGTACAGCAAATCCTGCAAGTGTTCAAGCCGGTATTTGACAAGGAAGATATTACATGGGTAGGGCAGAATATTAAGTACGACCTCCTGATGTTTAAATGGTATGGCATAGAGTTGAAAGGAAAAACTTACGATACCATGCTGGCGCACTATGTGATAGAGCCTGAGGGCAAGCATAATATGGATGCCATGAGTGGCAAGTACCTGGGGTACGAACCTATATCAATTGAAACGCTGATAGGCAAAAAAGGAAAGAGCCAGGGCAGCATGAAAGATGTGCCGCTGGAAGATATAAAGGAATACGCTGCGGAAGATGCGGATGTAACCCTGCAATTGAAACATGCGCTCGACCCATTGTTGGATAAGAGCGAGGTACGTCCTGTATTTGCAGAAGTAGAAAATCCACTCGTGCCTGTATTGCTGGATATGGAATTTGAAGGCGTGGGTATTGATATCAACTTCCTGAAAGACTACTCGAAAGAATTGGAGCGGGATATAAAAGCCGCTGAAGAAAGCGTGTACCAGCAGGCTGGCATTGCATTCAACCTGGCATCGCCCAAGCAGTTAGGAGAAGTACTGTTTGATAAGCTGAAATTAGACGACAAAGCCAAAAAGACTAAAACAGGACAGTATGCCACGGGCGAAGATGTGCTGCAAAAGCTGCAAGGCAAACATGCGATAGTAGATAATATACTTGTATTCCGCGAATTGAGTAAACTGAAAAGCACTTATGTAGATGCATTGCCCACCATGATTAACCCGCGTACAGGCAGGGTGCATACCAATTTCAACCAATCGGTAGCGGTAACGGGCAGGCTCAGCAGCATCAACCCCAACCTGCAGAATATACCCATACGCACCGACAGGGGCAGGGAAATAAGAAAAGCATTCATACCACGCGAGAGCGGCTGGGTACTACTTTCTGCCGACTACTCGCAGATAGAACTGCGCATAGTTGCAGCTATCAGCCGGGACGAGGCGATGATACAGGCCTTTAAAGACAATAAGGATATACATACAGCCACTGCTGCACGTGTATATGGAGTAGATGAAACCGAGGTAACCAAAGACATGCGCCGCGCTGCCAAGGCTGTCAACTTCGGTATCATATACGGGCAAACGGCTTTCGGTCTTGCGGGTTCATTGGGTATCGGCCGTACCGAAGCCAAAGAAATAATAGACAACTACTTCATACAATATCCCGGTATCAAAAAGTATATGGACGATACCATCAACTTCGCACGTGAGCATGGTTATGTACAAACGCTGAAAGGCCGTAAGCGCTACCTTGCAGATATCAACTCGGCCAACCAGACAGTGCGTGGCTTTGCCGAGCGCAACGCTATCAACTCACCCATACAGGGCACAGCTGCCGACATGATAAAGCTGGCCATGATAAAAGTGCATGATGCCATGAAGAAAACCACGCTTAAATCAAAAATGATATTGCAGGTACACGATGAATTGGTATTTGACGTACCGGTAAACGAAGTGGAAGAAATGAAACAACTGGTAGTACGTAGTATGGAAAGCGCTATGCCATTGCCCTACGATGTGCCCGTAAATGCAGAAGCCGGTACGGGAGACAACTGGCTGGCAGCACACTAATTGCTTTTCCTGAACGGGTGTTTATTTTCCCAGGCACCTTCGTTAGCGGTGGTGGATTTCTGAGCCTGCATAATACGGTTGCGTACTATGCCATTCTTAATATACAGGAATGTGGACAGGTAGCGTGGCTTGCAACCCAGTCGCGCCTTGGCGTCTAAGGCGGTTCGGCCCAATATCAGTTTTGGCTTGCGATAATATATCACCTGCTCTATGGCGAAGAACAGGATATTGAAGTACAGGTTATACTCCTTATTCTTTTCGTAGTCGAAGCCGATGTAGAACATATCGAACCTGTCTTCGTACACCCATGCACTGAAAAAGCCGATGAGTTTATCGTGTTCATATATACCCCATACTTTCAGCCTGTTATCCTGTTGTTGCAGCATGGGTATAAAGTCGGCGCTCAACAATCCTATACGCACCCGCTGGTTGTCCGACACCTGCCGGTATAAAACAAACAGCGTTTCTTTATGTGCAACAACCTCTGCAATTGTAAGCTCTTTGATATGCAGCTCCTGCCAGCGGTCACTTATTTTCCTGTAGCGCTGTGCGTACTTATGTTTCAGGGCGTGTACATAGTCTTCCATAGTTTGCCATTTCGGTGATACATCCATCTCCATAGATATATCGTTGCGCAGCATCATGTAGCCCGGCTCATAATTATTGAAGTATTTATCCAGCCGCGCAGGCATGTCTTTTATCAGTACCGCTGTAGCGCAACTTTTACGCATAGCGGCATCTATCGCCGCTTTGTAATAAGTATATATATCATAACCCGATATCCCACCGGCACAAAAAACAGAATCCACATCGTGGCGGAACAGGTGCCCACTCACCAATAGTTTCGGCCTCACTATACCGGTATACAATTGCCAGGCCACATACTTCCATGGCTCCACCATATTGTGGTTCACATGCTTTGAATTAAGCGATAGCAACTGGAAGCCCGCTGCAAGTACAGGTACATCGCTATCGTACACCAATGCGTAGGAAAAACTGATATCGGGTAGTGATGATTGTTCTGCTACTTTTAGCTGGTGGCTTTGTAAGAAATGGCCCTGTGGTACCAACATGTTCCAATCATCAGGCAGTTCCCCGCTATCGGAGAATAATCTTACCGCTATACCCTTTTGCCTGTTGTTGCAATTTGTCAAGCTATATCTTTTACCATTTCCACATGGGGTATGTTCACCTCTGTGAATACGCCACCTTCCTGCCTGTAGCCCAGCTTATCATAAAAGCCCTTAGCCACCATACGCGCATGCAGAATTATCTGCTGATAACCTTTTTCAAGCGCAAATTGTTCAGCGTAGTTTACTAACCGCCTGCCTATGTTTTTGCCCTGCATATTGCCTGCTACTGCCATCTGACGCAGTTGCGCCATTTGGTCGCTGCGGGGGGTAAGAATGAGACAGGCAACTATTATATCATTTTCTTCCGCCACCAGTATATGTTCATTTACCTCATTGCCCAGGTCCTCATCGTGCAGCGATAGCCCAAGCGGCTTACGCAGTATTTCTTCCCTTAATGCAAATACATCTGCGTACTCCTTATCGTGAGGTGTAATGGCTTTGAAGTGAAGCATAGGCATTAATCCAAAGTAATTTCGGTGATGGTATTGCTCTTGATGATAAACTCCTTCATCTTGGGCTTGGGATTTGGCACCAGTGGGTCTGTAAGATAGAATAACTTATACCTCCCCGGCTGTATCAGGAATTCAAATTCACTGGCGTTACCTTTTACATCTAATGGTTGAAAACGCTCATACCTATCTCCGTGTAAATAATGAAATTCCGATTTGAAGCCTTTAGGATTGTAAACTTTTAACTGGCCGGGTTCATCTAATCCTACATATACTGTGACACCAAAATCAAGGTCTACATTCCTTACCGTTCTCGGGTTCGTATTGATTTCTATATGGTAGTTCTCCGGTTCATAGGGCAATATTTCGGTAGTAAGTTGCTTCACTATATTATTCCTTTTCAAAGCCATACTTACTCGTGCGGCAAATTCTTTAACAGGCCTCCCCGGGTTGGTAGGATATGTAAATGCCAGTGCTCCGTCTGATACAATGAGGTCAAGTTCGTTCTTATTGTTAGCTCGTACTTCTATCGCCTGCCATACCATGCCATCTTTGCCTGTTATGGTGAGGTTATATGTACCCGGCGGAACATTTTTTTGTGGCCTTGGCTTGCCATACACATCTACATCACGGTGAAATTTGTATACCACCTCATTTGTCCGCATATCCCGCAATACTACTTCAGGAGCTGTCTGGTAATATTTACCCTTACCATCGGTAAAGTTGATGATGAGGGATGTTTCACCTGTTTCCTCACGGGGTTTAATCTTAAACTCCGTCGTTTTGGGCGATGGAATCGGGGCCCTGGCTACGGGTGTTGCAGCAGCAGGCGCCGGCGCCATAGGCTTGTACACTGGCTCTTTGGGACGCTCGGGTTCAGGCTCAGGTATATTTATTACCAGTGCAGGAACTTTTACAGGGTATGGGTTGCGCGAAGAATACATTACAGGCAGCGTCCTTTTGTGCGTAGTGGTTAAAAGAACCGGTTCCTGCCGGGATTTAGGTTGCACATCAGCTACTACTATCTTCGATGGTTTTGCCGGAGGTGGAGGCGGTGGTGCGGGTTGAACGGGCTCCGGCTGTTTCACTACTTCTTTCTTTGGTTCAGGCGCAGGTTCTGGATCGGGCAACTTCACTTTAAATTCAGGAGTGGTCACTTTCAGCACGCTGGGTGCCTGCCTGGCAGTTTCTATGGCTTTTGTTACAGTTATGGGTTGTATAAAGGTATGCCTGTACGATTCTACTATTTTCCCTACAACAGGTTCTATCTGGTCAGGCCCGGCCACCAGCAGGTATTCGCCCATACACTCGTATTGCTTGCGTAGCGGTGCATAATCTACAAGGCTCAGAATATACGGCTTGAAATTTATCTTCTTTCGCAGCAGCTCTTCTACCACTTTACATATATCACCTTCGCAACTTTCACCACCATCGGTTATAAGTATCAGGCTGTATTTATTGTCGCTCAGATTCAGCATATCCTGTTCGGCGGCCTTCTGTATCGAATAAGCGATGGGTGATATACCTAAAGGATGCAATGCCGCCAGCCTCAATTGCATCTGCGTATAGTTGTCCCGGCTGAACATTACTTCCAGCTTGCTGTCAAAGCAGTTGTTGGCAGATGTAGGATATTGGTGGCCATATACACGCAGGGCAAATTCAACCTCCGGGTTAACAGCATATACGCTATCCATTAAACGGTCGACTATTTTCGCCGCTGCCTCAAAGCGTATATTGTCCTTCGTCCATTCGTGCAGCATGCTCGACGAGCCGTCCAGCAATATCAGTATGCGGGGATTCTTCTCTTTCTCTTCTTTCTGGGCGAATAATATACCCGGTACAAAAAGCAGGACTATATATAAAACAACTATGTAGATGCGCATTCTTCAGTACTCAATAGGTACAAACCTACATTAAAAGACTGACTATATTATACCCCGTTAAGGGGCATATGGATATATTTAACTTATTGCACTGTTGAGAAATGAAGAGTGCAATACTGCACTCTTCATTATGTAGTTTACGATTTGGAAATTTCGCAACTGGCCGTGCCATAGCCCATCAGTTCATTCTCCAGTTCAGTTTCTGCCTGGTCGCAGGCTGCCTTCGCATTTTTCCTGGTTTGTTTGCCCAGGCTTTCTGTTGTAGAAGTGCTGAAATTCCCAAACATGGGTACGCTCATATTGACATCACATGTACAGTTGTACTCCTTCTTGCAGGATACAAAGAACGTGCTGAATAAAATTGCCAGCACGAGGGTGGTTGTGGTTTTTTTCATAAGGATATGTTTTGTTAGTAAACAGTAATAATAACATTTTTTATACCAAAAAATATACTTCCGGACATCACTATCAAAAAATTTCCCGTAACTTAATAACATCATGCGGAAGCGGGCAAATAACATATTCAGAAGTGTATTTCGTTTTTTGCCGGTGCAGTTGTTCCTGCTCCATTTCCGCAAGTACCAGCTTTTTCTCCTTTTCTGGATAATACTCGTATTAGTCATCACCGGCGATTTTGCAGCCATTTTCGGGGCAGCTACTTTGTTCCTTGCCCCTGAGTACCTGGGGCAAACCAACTTTCGCAGTATGTTCCTGTTGGGCGGAGCAATGGCGGTTTTTGTTATGGCGTGGCATATCACCACCTTTATTATCAACCATAGCCGAATACCGTTCATTGGTGCGGTGCGTTATGCTTTTATCAAGTACTGCCTCAACAACTCCCTGCTGCCGCTGTTGTTCCTTATTTTTTATACCATCAGCAGCATCCGTTTCCAGTTGTTTCACGAGCATGCAGGTATATTGCAGGTGCTGCGCATACAGGCGGGCTTCTACCTGGGTTTCACACTCATAGTCATCATTTCCTTCGCGTATTTTTTCCGTGTCGGGCGCGATTTGCTCAAGACTGTCATCAGCCGTATAGCCAACCCCGCCCTGATACGCAACATCATTCCTTACGACAGCCTGGATATAGAAATGGATCTGCTGAAAGCTGATACCTTCCTCACCGGACGGCTGAAAATCAAGAAGTTCTCCGACGTGGAGAGTTACCACCCGCGCCTGCTCAATACCGTTATGCGCAGACATAGTCGCAATGCCACTACCGCTACCTTATTTGCCATACTGATACTGTTTTTGCTGGGCCTGTTCAGCGAGCAGCCCACGCTCAGGGTGCCTGCCGCGGCCAGTTTCCTACTGCTGTTTTCGGTTATTATGGGCATGGTGGGTTCGGTCAAATACTTCCTGCGTAGCTGGGAGATACTGGGCTGGGCTGTAATCATTTCCATCATCGCATTCCTGGTGAAGGAGCGTGTGGTAGACCTGCGCAGCATAGCTTATGGCATGGACTATAAAGCC
>JACFNS010000061.1:0-7435 GCA_019454705.1 Taibaiella sp.
AGCACCAGTTGTTGGTTTCCTGTGGCCGCAATGTGTTGGCTACGTTGCCCGAAATTTCGGGTTTGCAGCAGGCGCTGATGAGCAGAAGCATGATTCCCGCCAGGGATAAGAGCTTCCATGATTTTGTTTTTTTCATACGTATGTGTTTTAGCGTGATAAAATGAAAACTTATTTGATAAAATGAAACAAGAGGGTTAAGCCCGCGTTGTGCGGGCTTAACCGTTGGTTGTTTATGCTTCGTTCAGGCAGAAACCGATAGTATCTACACTGCGCTGCTGGTGGAAGGTGTATGCGTATGCGATGAAGGCATAGCAATACAATGTCCTGTCGTATGCCCACAGCCTGATGTTGTAACCGCACTTGCGTACGTTGTTCGTCGTCATAGACCATGTGCCCGTTTTACCAACCAGTGGTACGTTTACACGTGCACCAAAGCTGCTCACCACACCATCTACTTTGAAAACCGTGCTATCTCCCGGGCGCAGGGTGATGAACTCGAACGCTACACTGTGGCAATTGTTCTCATCATCGGCCAGTTTGTACGTACCGGTTATGTCCATTCCTTTCTTCAGCGTGCCGCAGTCTTCAGAGCCGTTCACTTTTATCTCTACATCTTTAGGTGCATGCTTGTCTATTTTTATGCGGTGACGTGTGCTGATATAACCTTCCGATGTTTCCAGGTAGAATTCGTACACTCCTGAGTCTGCTATAGAAAGTACACCCAACAGGTCGCCATGTACGGTTACAATCTTAGGTGCGTTATAATCTACCAGGTAGTTGTAGAAGCCTCCCGCGTCTGGTGTTTGTGTTTCTACAGACTGTGTAAGGATACCCCCTGTGATTACATTCTTCAGCACTTTGAACGGCGTGGTTACCGGTGCGAAACTGCTATCAGGCTCGCCCGCACGTTTCAGCATTATCCTGTACAGCAATTGTGAGGCAGGTATGTCGTTGGAATCAGGATGCTCGGGCACCAGGCCTGTCAGCGGAACGACACCGTTGAAAGAGAACCCATTGTAGCCATCTACCGATGCATCGGGTGCATCCAATGAGCTGTCTATCATACCTGTTACCGTACTCACTTTCTTAGCAGGTATATTACCTATGGCTGTGATAATTGGCGTTTTGCCGGTGTACACTATACCGCGGTTGCGTATTTCTACCCATGCCTGCTCCCAGTCTCCCCATGGTGCTATCCAGTTGGGCTGATTATCGGGTGGGTACATATTCCACGACAGGATGGCTTTTACTTTGGCGAAATAAGTTTCGCTGCATTTTTCTTTCTGGTAAGGTGTGAGGTTAACAGGCAGTTCTACATGGTAAGACAATCCCCCTGTTGGCATGGGGTTTACATCATGTACTTCTACAGATGTAGTGCCCATATGCTCCCAGCCGCTGCCAAAGTCCATATAGAACGCTACATATTCGCGGCTGCCCTGGCTGCACAGGTTGCCTGCATAGCCCGATGGTTTTTTGAGCAACACAGTAGCATACAGGCGGCTGGTATCGCGGTCCAGGCCCACACACTTCACCTCTTCATAAGTAGTATTGAACTTAGGCACCAGTATGAAGTCTATTACTTTACTGATGTTCAGCCCGGCATTAGCCAGGTTGCTGGTTAACTCAAACGATGGCACTCCCGCTGTTAAGGCTTTTGCCACAGTTGTGAAACCCAGGCGTTCTTCCTGTACTTCTTTTTTGTAAAGTTTTGCCAATGACGCCAGCTCTGTTTCTTCTGCCTGCAGGTTCAGCACTTCGGGCAGCAGCGGCATTTTCTCCGCTATCAGTTTGAATTGCTCGGGCTTTAATTCTACACCTATGTCTTTCAGGTTATGTTTCAGCCAGCATATCCAGCCTTGCCTTGGCTCCAGTTGTGCATTCACATCCAGTATATTACCCCACACAGGTATAAAATCGGGGTCGTCTGCCGTAGGGGCTACACTCCATGAGAGAATAGCCCTTACTACAGGCAGTACGGGCTTGTCGTCGCAACAGCGGGTAAGCTCCGGATTGAAGGCCAGGTTTACCGCATAACAGAGGGGGTTGTTATTAGTGTGGTTAAAATCGTGTGCATCGAAGCTTACCATACCCAGGTCTTTCCAGTTGCCATTGCGCTCATAGTCAATATAAAAACGCACATATTCTTTACTGCCCGGAGTACAGGCACCGCCACTGTAGCCACCATTCTGGTTCAGCTTTACGATAGCGGTTACCGATTTCATCTGTGGATTATACCCCACGCAGGTAATCTGCTCGTAAGACGTGTTGCCCTGGATGGCCTTCACAGCTTTATACTGTCCGGCCAGCGGGCTTTTTTTAGACAGCGTACCAAAGTAATTGGGATTTTGCAGTAGTAACAACTGCATGTGTTGGCGCTCAGGCTGTATTTTCACAGCCTGCACAGCCGACGCCACCGCTTTAGTGGCCACGGCGGCTTTTGTTACTGTTGTCTTCTTAATCGTTGCCATAACAAAGGTTATTTAATAGTTTGTCAATAATATTTTCTCTGTCCTCACTCTATAGAAGTGTAGGGCAAAACTATTATCGGCAATCGGCAGAGGGGGAAGCGTTGCTACTGAAAATTGCAGTACCTGTTACTGAAAAAAAATGCGTAGAACTACTTATAAAATCATAGTATCTCCCTGATACATTTGCCTGAAACCAAAAAAACAATGATTATTATGAACCAGTTTCCTCTGCGTATTAAAAGGGACCTTTTCAGATTATCCGCATTAATGGTATCATTATCCATGTTTACAGCCTGCACAGCCGGCACAGGCGATGGGGATACCTGCACCAAATGCATAGACAATAAGCCCGCCCCAACGCCATATATCACTACTATTAACGCACTCAACCACCATATTACGCTGGACAATGCGTCTGCTATGATCAGCAACTTCGGCGTGGCGCGCGAAGGGGCACTTGCCACGGCATTGGGCGCCCCTAATACGTTCCCTGTTCATGAAACATTTAACCTTAAAGCAATTGATTCGCTTATCTGTCAGCCCAACGTTGTTGGGTTCAGGGTATACCTGGCACTGGACGGGCAAAACCAGGTAAGGTTTGTATTAACAGGCGTTGACGGTGAGGGTAGGGACGTGATACAGAAAAGGCAAGAGAACCCTGCACATGCCGCAGCTGCTGACGAAATGATACTGGAAGCCGGACAGCGTTGGCCATAGAGGAAACATGATGCATGAATAAGTACCAGGCATTTTTATTCAGCTTGAGCATACTGGCCCCCGCTATTACCGGTGTGATAAGATACAGGAACATCCCTGTGTCTTATCACCCTGTTATATACCTTTTATTGCTGGGGGTAGCCAATGAGCTTACCTGTTATTTCTTTTTCTATAACACCAGCAATGCATTACCCACCAACATTTATTTCCTTTGCGAGTTTCTTTTGTTTGCCTGGCAGTTTCACAACTGGAAAAACATACTCAGGGCCCGCTGGCTGTACCTGCTGTTGATAATAGGAATGAGTCTGCTTTGGGTAACGGAAAATATCATCTTAGGCAGGCTCACTATGTTCAGCCCTGTATTCCAGGTAGCATACTCACTTGCGCTTATACTACTGGCCATCAACCAGCTCAGCTGGTTGGTAGTAAACGATCGGGGCCGCATTATGACCAACCCGGTATTCATAATATCCATCGCCGTGATAATATTTTTTTCATATAAAGTATTGACAGAGATATTTTACTACTATGCGGCAACAGGTTCAATAAAAAACAATATTTTTGTCATAGAATCATACCTCAATGTCGGGTATAATATAATGTTGACAATAGCATTAATATGCATACCTCCGAAGAGCAATTTTATACGGCTGTAATAGTAGCAGCCATAGCGCTGGGTATTATCATCATAGTATTTATAGCTACTATGATACGCCACCAGCGCCGCAACGCCCTGCTCAACAAAATGAGGATACGCGCCGAAATAAATACACTGGAAAAAGAGCGCAAAAGAATTGCTACTGACCTCCACGACGAACTCGGCCCCATACTATCAGCGGTACGGATACAAATCAACCACCTGCCTCACCTGAGTGAGGCTGACAAGAAAATAATAGACTTTGCCAACAAACATATTGATGACGCAATAGCTAAAACACGGGAAATATCATATAACCTGCTACCCAGCACATTGGTAAGAAAGGGAATGGTAAGAGCTGTACAGGAATACATTAATAAACTAAGCGAAACCCATGAACTGCAGATAACTTTTATCAGCCCCGATATACAACTGCCTACCGAAATGAGCATAAACATCTACCGCATCATCCAGGAAATCATACACAACACCATAAAACATGCTGAAGCAACGCAATTAATTATCACTTTGCAAAACAACGGCAGCAAGCTGGTATTACTGACAGCAGACGATGGCAAGGGTTTTGACTACGATAAAAGTATAGAAAACAACAGCGGACTGGGACTGACCAACCTGCACAGCCGCGCCGAAGTGATGAACGCCAGGTTCAATTTCAGGTCTATGCCGGGGTTCGGCTCACAGTATGTAATTGAGATACCCATAACAGAAACTTATGCAGAAAACAATTAGCGCAACACCCATAAAAGTACTGATAGCGGACGACCACGAATTGTTCAGGGACGGGCTGAAGCTGATGCTGAGTTCCGCAGAGGGCATACAACTTGCCGGTGAGGCCTGGGATGGCAGGGAACTGATTAACCAGGTAAAACAGCTGCAGCCCGACGTAGTGATTACCGATATAAAAATGCCGATAACGGATGGCGTTGAGGCCACAAAATTTATCATGCAAAACTACCCTGCCATCAAGGTGATAGCTTTATCGATGTATGATGACGAAGAACTGATACTGGAAATGTTTGAGGCCGGGGCTATTGGTTACCTGCTGAAGAATGCTGACAAAACTGAAGTAATAGAAGCTATTGAGTCTGTCTTTCAAAATAAACCCTATTACTGCAAAAGCACGTCTGGCAAGTTGACCAAACTCATAGCCTTCAGCAGGTATAATATGCAGAAACAGCAAAAAGAGTCAGAATTTTCAGAAAAAGAAAAAGAGATTATCCGCCTTATATGCCAGGAGTATACGAATAAACAAATAGGTGAGAAACTATTCCTGAGTACCCGTACTGTAGAGGGCTACAGGATGAAAATACTGGAAAAAATGGGTGCCAAAAACATTGTAGGCATCGTAATAGAAGCCATAAGATTAGGGATATATACTCCTAAATAAACGTACTAATACACGCGCTGGAATTCAAATGACGGGCTGCCTTTGATACCTTGCTTGTTGTAGAAATCCAGGAAGCGCATTTTGTAATACTGGTTCTTCCTGGTTTTTATTACGAAGTTTTTATCCTTATCAATTTCGTATCGCTCCGTATTGAAGTTATACTCTTTCCAGTTGAAGCCTATTATATCGCGATGATTAGAAAACGGCAGTGACAGAATTTTTGTATTGTCCAGTTCGGCAAAAGGCGTGGTTGTATCTTCAGCAGCTGTAGTGTTATACGGATTGAGCAGTACGCCGTTTACCATATAAGGGAAATTATCCAGGTCGTAATATATATACCTGTACCTGGTAAATACTATATCCCATGCATTCTTCGGCGGGTCAGGCTGTAACACCTTGCCACCTTCTGAAAAGCTGAAGTAAGAATAATTGTAATTATTGTCTTTAGGAATGCTGATGGTATGGGTTATCTTTTCATCCAGGTCTGCATACTCCATCACATACTCACTGTTACTTACATATACTAACCTTATTTTTTTAAGGTTGTTGGGGTCGTAGGTGGGGTTGAGCTTAACAATGTAGATTTCGTTGGTTGACAGGCCTCCTGTCGACCTCCAATCACCCATGGCGGTAGAATCAGGCAAACCGCTCGGGCGGTCAAACAACCATTCTTTACTGGTATTGCCGGGCGCTGACGTTACATTATTAAAGTTCGTTTCTCCGGTTTTGTAAATCACAACGTCAGCTCCTCCATTAAGAAAGATATGATACCCTTCTGTAGACGCATCGAATGCAAGGTGCCAACTATTGATTTCACTCATATGTACTACCCTGCCGGTTTCCAGGTCGAAGAATACCTGGTCGGTATAATCTTCACCCATTTCCACATTACCATATTCAGCCTCACCTTTGGCAGGCAAAGGCACAGGCTTGTCATCCTTCTCACATGATGCAAAAAGCAAGGCAGCCGACAACATGTACAAGCTGAGTAAACCTTTCATTTTCATTACAGTACAAATATCCAGCAGGGAAAAAAAAGATGTGTCAGAGTATTGTCATTAAGCCTTGCTTTTGTTAAAATTTTCCGTTTTATGTAAAGTCGGTGACAGTTTCGGGTAAAAAGCAAATTATTAATTAGGTTTGTGCGCTCAAAAAAAGACAAAATGCGTATAAAATATCTATGGCTGCTTGTACTAGTTATAGTCTTTGCAGCGTGCGATAGCGGGAAAGGCAAATTTACGGTGATAGGAGATGTATCAGGGATGCCCGAGGGCGATGTGTATCTTGAAGAACTGGGCATAGAACGCCTTGTAGCAATAGACTCTGTACACGTAGGGACGGACGGCAAGTTTGAACTGAATGGCTCTGCCACGGAACCACGCTTGTACCGCCTTCGTTTCCCGTCTGACAGGTACATATTACTGTCTGCGGCCGAAGGTAACATCAAAATTACCGCCAACTGGGATAATATTGAAAACTACCAGGTAAATGGCTCAGAAGGCTCGGAAAGCCTGAAGAAACTACTGCTGATAGTACGCGGCCACATGCGCGACCTGAATGAGATGCAGATTGTGATAGATACCTTGCGCAGAGGGGGTGATGAGGAAAAACTGGCATCAGCAGTTGCTTCACTTAAAGACATGAATGTATCCCTGACAAGGTATATAGAGCAATACGCAGACACCACGTCGCACCTGCCTAATGCGATATTTGCAGCACAAATTTTGAACCCCCAGGCCGAAAGCGTTTTCCTGGAGACATTCGTACAAAGCCTGCCTTCCCGTTTCCCCGATTCGAAACTTGCTGCAGACTTTACCGCTAAGTACAAGGAGATGATGGTAGCCATCAACCAGCAAAATCAAGCTGCACCGGCAGCAGCGGCTACAGGTACTGTTGCACCTGAAATAAAGCTGCAAACACCTGACGGGAAATTGGTGAGCCTGTCTTCTTTTAAAGGAAAATACGTGCTGATTGACTTCTGGGCTTCATGGTGCGGACCCTGCAGGCAGGAAAACCCTAATGTAGTAAAGGCTTATAATGCCTTCAAAGACAAGAATTTCACAGTATTGGGCGTATCGCTGGATGAGGATAAAGACAAATGGCTGCAGGCCATAAAAAAAGATAACCTGGCATGGACGCATATCAGCGACCTGAAAGGTTGGCAGTCGGTAGCAGCCCGCGATTATGCGGTGAACGCTATTCCGG
>JACFNS010000061.1:7445-9930 GCA_019454705.1 Taibaiella sp.
AACTTCCTGGTAGACCCCAATGGTATGATTATTGCCAGCAACCTGCGCGGCGATGATTTAACGGCAAAACTGGCCGAAGTACTAAACGCGCCTGTTCAATAACTACAGGATTGAAATAAAAAAGACGGGCGGTACAATCACCGCCCGTCTTTTTTGTGCAACAATATTTATTACATCACTGTTTCCGTCGATTCCTTCTTTTTAATTTTCAGCTTGTTGCTGTAGCGTATATCCAGTCCTATACTAATCATCAACAGTTCAATATCATATTTGGCATATGGGGCATTAACAACTGAAACGCCGCCTGCAGTAATAGTTTCGGTAAAACCTGCATTCATGAAGTTGCCGGGGTAATATTGCACTTTTACGTACAGCCCCGGTTTAAAGCTCACACCCACAAAACCATAAGGCATATAGGACGCCGTACGGTCGCTGAACCATTCATTGAACTTGTCCTTTTTACCCCTGCGTATATATCCTTTTTCACGATAATTGAACGGCACATCCACACCGCCACCTACAAACGCATAATTCTTCTTTTTTATGTTGCCCACCCTGATACCAAGCGGCAGGCCCACGGTATATACCCTGCGCTTGATAGTGCTGTCCAGCGGGGTGATTTTTTCAATAAAACCAATGTTTTTAATGCCCAGTCCCGTAAACAGGCCCAGGTGCTGGTTGAAATCGAAATTAACATTAAACCCTGTATTAAGAAAATAGGTAAAACGTGGAGTTCCTACCGTGGTAGGTACCCCATTATTCAATGGGAAAAGCCCCTTATCAAAGGCTGTTGTTATGATTGCCCCATCGAAGCTGTTACTGAAATAAAACTTTTTAGGAACGAAAACCACCTCTTCGTTTTGGGCAGAGGAGGCTTGTGCCATTGCAACCAGTAGTGCCATTAAAATAAAAATCCGGCTAAATCTCATGTTCTTTATATTTTTAGTAAAGATAAGCAAGCTGCAAGCTACTGCAAATATTGCAGTTGTAGTGCCTTTGGCATAGCTATTGCCCTTTAAGGTTTTTTTATGCCTGTACCTGTATATTGCAGGTACATTGACAAAATGTCTGAAATGAAGCCAAAGATTGAAATGATATTAGGAAATACGGAAGATGAAATGGAGTTCATGCCCATAGTGCCGCTGGGAGAAGAGGAGATGGACGAACAGGAAAAAGGCGACCTGCCAACGGATATCCCTGTAATAGCCCTGCGCAATACAGTATTATTCCCCAACGTGGTATTACCGATAACTGTAGCCCGCGATAAATCAGTAAAGGCGATAACAGAAGCTCAAAATAATGGCAAATGGATAGGCGTACTGGCCCAAAAAGACGGAGATAAAGAAGACCCTGCTACTGATGAGATATACCATGTGGGCACCGTAGCCAAAATAGTGAAGCAGATTAAAATGCCCGATGGAAACACCACCATATTCATTATGGGGCGTATGCGGTTCAAGGTAGAGGAGTTTACGCAGACAGAACCCTATTTCAGGGCCAATGTCAGCTATATGGAAGATAAATTCCCGAAAGATGACCCCGAGTTCGGAGCATTGGTAGCTTCTCTGAAGGACCAGTCGGAACAGATAGCGCAATTATCGCCCAACCTGCCCAACGAAACCAGCATTGTTCTCCGCAATATTGAGCACCAGTCCTTCCTGATACATTTCATTTCCTCCAACATTTCGGCCAAGCTGGTGGAAAAGCAAATGCTGCTGGAAGAAAACGATGTGAAAACCAGGGCCGAAAAGCTGCTGCAACTGCTGCAGTCTGAACTGCAATTGCTGGAACTTAAAAATGAAATTACTAATAAAACACGTGCTGATATTGATAAGCAGCAACGTGAATACTTTCTGCAGCAGCAACTGAAATCAATACGTGAAGAATTGGGCGGTGAACCCAACGACAGGGAAATAAAAGACTTGCAGAAACGCGCCGAAGGGGCAAAGTTTTCGGAAGATGCAAAAGAACTCTTCAGGAAGAATATAGAGAAGCTGGAGCGTATGCACCCTTCTACACCCGACTACTCGGTGATATATAACCACCTGGACCTGATGCTGGACCTGCCATGGAGTACGTATACAGAAGACAGCTACGACCTAAAGAAGGCCCAGAAGATACTGGACAATGACCACTACGGCATGGATACCATTAAAGACCGTATACTGGAATACCTGGCCGTATTGAAGCTGAAAGGCGATATGAAATCTCCTATACTCTGCTTTGTAGGCCCTCCGGGCATTGGTAAAACATCTTTAGGCAAAAGCATCGCCAATTCCATCAACAGAAAATATGTGCGCCTGAGCCTGGGCGGCCTGCACGATGAAAGCGAACTGCGCGGCCATCGCAAGACTTATATTGGGGCTATGCCGGGACGAATCATACAGTCACTGAGGAAGACAAAATCGGCCAACCCGGTATTTATACTCGATGAAATAGATAAAATAGGCAAGGACTTTCGTGGCGACCCTAGCTCGGCCTTATT
>JACFNS010000062.1 GCA_019454705.1 Taibaiella sp.
TCAGAAGGTGAAAAATGCCTGGCTGCACCTTACTTTGAAACATGGCTGGGACTGGACGTAGAAGGCGCTAAGAAATCTGACAAAGATTTACTTGTAGCTTATCAATACCTGGCCCTGTGCAAATACAGGACTACCGCATTCGCAGATGCCGTAAAGTACGCTGACCTTATATTGGCTATAGACCCCAAAAATGAGTTTGGCAAGCAGATAAAAGACCTGGGTGAAAAAGAACAGAAGAAAGGGTAATAACAGTCTTTCATGAGCTAAAAAGAGAAAGCGTCCCATTGCGGGACGCTTTCTCTTTTTATGAAAAACTACTCATTACTACTCTTTAGTTTCAGCGCTTTCGCTCTTTTTGTTAGATGGCTTCTCAATTTTGAAAGTGATTTTACCTTCTTTCTCATTGAAGTCGGCCACTACGGTATCGCCTTCTTTTATCTTCTGGTTCAGCAGCTCTTCTGCCAGCGGGTCTTCCAGGTATTTCTGTATGGCCCTGTGCAGCGGCCTTGCGCCAAACTGCTGGTCGTAGCCTTTTTCCGCAATAAACTTCTTGGCTGCATCTTTCAGATCCAGCTTAAAGCCCAGCGCGCCTAAGCGCTTCAGCACATCCTTCATAATGATGTCTATGATCAGCGCTATATGGCCTTCGTCCAGTTGGTTGAAGATAATTACGTCGTCAATCCTGTTGAGGAACTCGGGCGAGAAGGTGCGTTTCAACGCTTTTTCGATAACGCCTTTGCTGGTGTCTTCAGCGCTTTGTGCTTTGGCCGATGTAGAGAAGCCAACGCCCGCGCCAAAGTCTTTCAACTGGCGTACCCCAATGTTCGATGTCATGATGATCATCGTGTTCTTGAAGTCCACCTTGCGACCCAGGCCATCGGTCAGTTGCCCGTCGTCCAGCACCTGCAACAATATGTTGAAGATATCCGGGTGCGCCTTTTCTATCTCGTCCAGCAGCACTACAGAATATGGCTTGCGGCGTACTTTTTCAGTCAGCTGGCCACCTTCTTCATAACCTACATAGCCGGGAGGCGCTCCAATCAGGCGGCTCAGCGAGAATTTTTCCATGTATTCACTCATGTCCACACGTATCAGCGCGTCGTCACTGTCGAACATATGGCGTGCCAATGCACGGGCAAGTTCAGTTTTACCGACACCTGTCGGGCCCAGGAAGATGAACGAACCAATCGGCTTGCGCGGGTCTTTCAGTCCCACACGGTTACGCTGTATGGCTTTCACCACTTTGCTTATCGCTTCATCCTGGCCTATCACCGCGCCTTTCAGGTCGTCGCCCATGCGGCGCAGTTTATGGCTTTCAGCCTCTACCATCCTCATCACCGGTATGCCCGTCATCATGCTGATAACTTCAGCAATATGTTCTTCGTTTATCGGGTAACGCTTGCTCTTCGATTCCTCTTCCCACTCCAGCTTGGCTTTTTCCAGTTCTTCGCCCAGGCGTTTTTCTTTGTCGCGCAATGCGGCGGCTTCTTCAAAACGCTGGCTCTTTACTACCTTATTCTTCTCCTGCTTGATGTCTTCTATCTTCTTCTCCAGGTCCAGTATGTTCTGCGGCACGTTGATGTTCTTTAGGTGTACGCGCGCGCCTACCTCATCCATTACATCTATCGCCTTGTCGGGCAGCAGGCGGTCGGTCATATACCTGTCGCTCAGCTTTACACATGCCTCTATCGACTCCTGGTCATAGTTAACATTGTGGAAGTCTTCGTATTTCGATTTGATATTGTTCAGTATCGTTATGGTTTCTTCCACGCTTGGCGGGTCTACCATCACCTTCTGGAAACGGCGGTCCAATGCACCGTCTTTTTCGATGTACATACGGTACTCGTCCAGTGTAGATGCACCTATGCATTGCAGGTCGCCACGCGCCAGTGCCGGCTTGAAGATATTGGAGGCATCCAGCGAGCCGGAAGCGCCACCCGCACCTACTATCGTATGTATCTCGTCAATAAAGAGGATAACATCGCGGTTCTTCTCCAGTTCGTTCATGATGGCTTTCATCCTTTCTTCAAACTGTCCGCGGTACTTGGTGCCGGCCACTAATGCAGCCAGGTCCAGGCTGATAACCCGCTTGTCGAATAATACCCTCGAAACCTTGCGCTGCACAATGCGCAGGGCCAATCCTTCTACTATAGCCGTCTTACCAACACCTGGTTCGCCTATCAGTATCGGGTTGTTCTTCTTCCTACGCGATAGTATCTGCGATACGCGCTCAATTTCTTTTTCGCGGCCAACAATGGGGTCCAGGTTGCCCAGTTCCGCCATTTTGGTTATGTCGCGGCCAAAGTTGTCCAGAACGGGAGTTTTTGACTTCGTATTGCCTGCCTGCCTGCGTTGCTGAAACTGCCTGCGTTCGTCATCATCCTCAAACTCCTCAGAGCCGGGGTCGCTGTAATCGCCGCGGGGCGTTTCGCCCTGCACTATACCCAGTTCGATTTCTCATAGTCCACTTCGTATTGGTGCAGTATCTGCGTGGCAACGTTCTCTTTGTTCTTAAGTATCGACAACATGAGGTGTTCCGTTTCTACCGTAGGGCTTTTCAGCGCTTTAGCTTCCAGCACGGTTATGCGTATTACCTTCTCCGCCTGTTTGGTCAGGGGCAGGCTGTTGATATTTGTCAGGGGCTTGTTGCCCTTGTCGCGTATGGCCATTTCCAGTTCCTTGCGCAGGTCAAAGAGGTCAACGTGCAGCGTCTGCAGCACTTTTACCGCAAGGCCTTCGCCATCCCTTATCAGGCCGAGCAACAGGTGTTCGGTGCCTATGAAATCATTGCCTAATCTCAGCGCTTCCTCGCGGCTGTACGAAATGATTTCTTTTACTTTCGGCGAAAAATTCTGATCCATTAATAAGTTCCTCGCTTTGTTTTTATAAAATTAACGAATAATCCAGTGTAGCAGGTATTAAGATTGGTTATATTGACATCAGGCGATAACATGTTACTACAATATAAAACAAATAATATCGTGGAAATGTTATTTTTAATTTAATGCTAATTTACACTCCTATTACTAAAACTACAGTTTATGGAGTTCAAATTTGATACCAAACCAACATATACGATAATTACCCCTGCTGCGGATATCTTAGACGATAATATAACTGGCAAGCTGGCAGAACTTACTCTGCAGGACTACGGTAATGACAGCACCAACTTCATTATTGACTTACAACATTGTATATCAGCCGACAATACGTCATTAAGCGGTGTGCTGAAGGTACATGATGCCTGCTATGCCGAACAGAGGTCTTTTGTACTAACTGGGGCACAACCAGCGGTTCTGCAAATATTACAGGCCGGTGACGATAGCGAGCGGCTGAATATAGCCCCTACCATGCAGGAGGCCGTGGATATCATCAGTATGGAAATACTGGAAAGGGATTTGTTGAGCGAAGAGTAACCCCGTGGGACGATTTTTTAAACAAAATCCCTTAAAATTGTATATACAGGAAAAATGTATCATTTTACTGTGACCAATTCTTTTCTTTAACTATAACGCCCCTTTTATCATATAATGTTTGGAATAAGGCGTTGATATGAAACGAGTATTATTAAACTTCCGCAAGTATCATCCGGCCGATGGAAAGAAAATTATGTTGAGATGAGAGTAACGATACTGGGAAATAACTCTGCGTTGCCGGCCTTTGGCCGCAACCCCACGGCACAGGTAGTGTCCGTATATGGTGAGCATATATTGATAGACTGCGGTGAGGGCACACAGGTGCAGATGCAGAAGCATGGGGTAAAATGGAGTAAGCTCAACTATATATTCATCAGCCACCTGCACGGCGACCATTATTTTGGCCTGCCGGGGCTTATCAATAGTATGAGCCTGCTGGGCAGGCAGGCCGATTTGCACCTTTATGCACCGGCACCGCTTATGCCCATGCTACAGCAGATGCTTGATTGGGCGGATACCGTGCTTACTTACAAATTGCACTTTCATCCCTTGCCGGATGGCGCGGAACTGCTGGTAGAAACCGATAACTTCAAGGTGTCCTGCTTCCCCGTAGAGCACCGCATTACCTGTCATGGTTTCCTGGTAGAAAGCAAAACACGCGGCCGCAAGCTGTTGCCCGCCCAATGCCGCGATTATGAGATACCCCGCTACTATTACGATAAGCTGAAACAAGGCGAGGACTATATACGTAAAGATGGCACCGTAATACCCAACGACTGGCTGACTACCGAGGGGCCCGATGCCAAAAAATACGCCTTCTGTGCCGATACGCTTTTTACCGACTCTTTCATACAATATATACAAGGAGCCGATACTATCTATCACGAAACCACCTACCTGCACAATGACGTGGAAAAGGCTAAAGCCCGCTACCACAGTACCCCCGTGCAGGCGGCGGAGGTAGCTAAAATGGCTAACGCCAAACAACTGCTGATTGGGCACTTCTCGTCCAAGTATAGGGAACTGGCCCCTTTCCGCGAGGAAGCCATGACTGTCTTCCCCAATACCCTGGTGGCTATTGAGGGGAATAGCTATGATGTGTAGGTATAGTCTATAAGCAATAAAATAATACTTTTACTACCTGCATAAATATCCGGGATGAAACAACTGCTCAAAAAGATTGTCAAAGCAATACCAATAGACTTTACTAAAAACCAGCAATACGACAGCCAGACAAAAAGGGTAATAGCTGAGGTATGCAGTAAGGAAAGTTGTTGTATAGACATAGGCGCACACAAGGGCGAAGTGTTGGATATCATGCTGAAATACGCGCCACAGGGAAAACATCATGGTTTTGAGCCGATACCTACTATGTATGAGGGGCTTATCAGGAAGTATGCAGCCAACAGAAATTGTATGATGCACAGCTATGCACTCAGCAATGCCAAAGGGACGACAACTTTCAATTATGTTATTTCCAATCCTTCCTACAGTGGCTTGATAAAGCGGAAATACGACAGGCCCCATGAGGAAGACACAACGATAGAAGTTGAAACAGAATTGCTGGACAATATACTGCCTGCTGACTATAAGCCCGACCTGATAAAAATAGACGTGGAAGTCGGCGAACTGCTGGTGCTGGAAGGAGCAATAGAAACGCTGAAAAAACACAAACCTGTTGTGATATTTGAGCATGGATTGGGCGCATCTGATTTCTACGGTTCCACTCCAGAAAAACTATATGAACTGTTTGCCTCCTGTAAGATGCGCATATCTACCATGCAGCGCTGGCTGAATAACAGGCCTTGTTTACGCAAAGAAGAATTTGCCCAACATTATTACCAAAAGAAGGATTATTATTTTATCGCTTATCCCTGACGATTGCAGGTAACAAGTATGTCCGGGTCAATATTTCTGGCGCATAGAGGCAATATTGCAAACACAAAAACAGCCCCCGCTTGCGGCGGAGGCTGTTCTTATACTAACCACTAAAATTTTTATTCTGCTTCGGCTACTACTTCTTTCACCTCGGGTATCATGCGTTTCATCATACCCTCAATACCAGCCTTCAATGTAATCATAGACGAGGGGCAGCCTGAGCAGGAGCCCTGCATCATCAGCTTAACAACGCCGTCGTTGTATCCTTTGAAGCTGATTGCGCCGCCGTCCATTTCCACGGCCGGTTTCACATAGTTTTCCAGCAATTCTTTGATGCGTTTTACCACATCAGTATCATCTTCATTAATAGTGTTGCTTTCTTCTTTCTTCACCACCTGGTCTTCGTGCAGCACCACTTTACCTTCTTCCAGGTATTGCTTCAGAAACTCGCGTACAGATGGTATCACTTCTTCCCACTGTGTTTCGGGGGTTTTGGTCAGGGTTACAAAGTTGCTGGCTATGAACACGCCGCGTATAAAGGGGAATGCAAATAATTCTTTGGCCAATGGCGAGGGAGAGGCGCTGGCCTCGTCAGGAAAATCTATGCTCTTCCCCGGGTACAACAGTTTGTTAGCTACAAACTTCATTGTCTCCGGATTGGGAGTCATTTCGGTATATATGCTCACGATGGTGTTTCCTGTTTTCAACATTTTACTATCTCTTTTGTTAGCAAAAATAGGCAATAAACCGCCCATCACCAATCAAAAGCCAATATACGGCTATAATACAAAAGCATTATTCAGGGATAAAAATTTATATGTTATGAAAAAACTAATATTTATATTGAGCTTAGTAATTATTTCAGGCACAAGTTCCTGCTCTTCAACACGGGACACTAAAAAAGCAGATCCCCGGGCGCAGCAGTATATACCTGAAAGGCATAAAAACCAGGATGAGGATGCCAACGCACCGGGGCATCAGAAAGATGAAATAAGGGAAGAGCACATGAAATAATTCCTTTAACATAGTTTTTAAAACTATCATGGTTTAACACTGTTGTAATAAGCGTAACGTTCTTCGTCAGAAAGGACATATTGTAAAACCAAAACTGATAAGTTATGAAAGCGAAATTAGCAATGCTGGCACTTGGTTTAGGGTTTATACTGACAGGTGCACACGCGCAAAAGAGCCAATTTGATATAAACTATCCTGTATGTAAAGCAGGTGGCGATTATGTAATATGCGATAAAGATGATGCCATGCGCAGCGCACAAAGGCTGTCATCGGGCAGGGTCGTACCTGCAAAAGGATATACAGAGCCCGATTGCAAAACTACGGTAGTGTTTGTGAACAAGAGCAATCAGGCTAACGAGGCCCTGACAGTGAAGTATGAAATGCCTAATGACGAGCATACAAAACTGGAACCTGAATGTACCGCAGCGCTGGCCTACCCCAACAGTACTACAAAGTATGGTAAGAACCCGAAAGTGTGTGACAATACGGTAGTGTGCCTTAACCACGAGAAAAAGGATATACGCCCTGTAGTTGTGGTAAGTGCGAAGGATAACCCACGTTTTACCGCCAGCTACGATATGCCGGGTGATGTATATGAGGGTGAGGAAGTATTATCTAACGATGGAGTTGCGAAAAACAAAGAAAGAAATAAAAACTACCTGGATTTTGGCCCTACGAAAGTGCCTAATGACGGAGGATTGGCTACAAGGTACTAACAAGTGCCGTGTAGATCATACAGAAGGCGTGCGGTGATTTTTTTGCCGCGCGCTTTTTTGTGTAAAGTGCGAAGTGTCAACTAATACTGTGCTTGTTTTGTTTAGTTAATAAATGCATGTATGAAGGCAACCAAACTATACCTGCAATTGCTAAAAGAATCTGCGAAGGAATTTGTAGATGACAATGTAACCAAGCTAAGCGCTTCGCTGGCATACTATACCGTCTTCTCGCTGGGGCCGCTGATGTTGGTGGTTATTTCTGTAACGGGTTTTTTCTTTGAGACGAATGATGTAATGTGGCGGGTGTACTGGCAACTGGAAGACCTGGTGGGAAAATCCAGCGCTGACCAGGTGTTTAATATCATTCAGCAATTGCGCGACCAGAACGCGAAAACCTTCAGCATCATAGGCATTGGCATACTGATATTCGGCGCTACTACTGTGTTTGCAGACATACAGGATTCTATCAACTACATATGGTCGATAAAAGCGAAGCCGGAGCGTGGCTGGCTGAAGTACCTGAAGAACAGACTGCTGTCTTTTTCATTAGTGCTGGGCATTGCCTTCCTGCTCATAGTATCGCTGTTTATCAGTTCGCTCACAGATATATTGTCCAAAAGTCTGTTCCGCTCTTTGCAGGACGAACTGGTGGTACTCATACAAATATTCAACATGCTGTTTACGTTTGTAGTCATCACGCTGTTGTTTGCCACTATATACCGGTTGTTGCCCGATGCCATCATCAAGTGGAAAGATGCGATAAGAGGAGCCTTTTTTACAGGTCTGTTGTTTATGCTGGGCAAGTACCTCATCGGCCTTTATATATCATCGTCAGAAATGGACAATACCTACGGCGCGGCGGCTTCTATCATCATCATCCTGTCATGGGTATATTACACAGCTATCATACTCTACTTCGGGGCGGAGTTTACCAAAGTATATGCATTGAATGCAGGGGGGAAAATACAACTGAAAGGGAGTGCAGTGTTTATCGTCAAAAAAGAGTCGGAATTGCTGCCAAAAGATGAAGAAGCGGACATAAAGAAGTTGAAGAAAAAATAAAGACTCACTTAGCCATTAACGCCTTTACCGATGATACCGATACAAACCTGAACAGGAATATGAGCACCAATCCGCACAGCCCGTATAGCAGCATGGCATATAGCCAGTATATATGTAACTGCGCACATAAAAAGCCTGCTGTACCTAACAACAGCACATAACCCATATGTGCGGCTAACAACTTTATGCCTTTGTGCATATGTAATTTCCTTCCGGAGAAAAATATATACAAAAAAGCCAGAGTGGTTTGTGTGATGAATGCCACCTTTGCTGCTCCCAGCGCCTGTTGTTCCGGTATCAGCCATAGGTTCAATGACAGGTTGATGACCACACCTACTATAGCTACTTTGTTCAGCAGTGCGAGGTTGCCATTGGCGGTGAGCAGGGTGGAGTAGATGTACATGATGCAATACGCCGGGAAACAGGCCATCAGCCAGGCAAACACCCTTCCGCTGTATGCATCCATATCGGTGTAGAGCCACTGCATAATATCAGTGCCGAAGAATACCGCAGCCCCTGTGGCGATAAAGGCGCAGGGCAGCAGGATATTAACAGAAAGCCTGACTATGGGCTGAATATCGCCCTGCTGCGACAAGAGCCTGCCAAACATAGGCAGTAACATTCCTGAAAACATAATGCCGAACATATTACCTACATCCAGCAGGCGATAGCCTGCGGCATATATACCGGCAAAGTTTTTTCCATCAGGGCCGCTGATACGTTCAATGAGAATAGTGTCAGCACGCATGTGTACCGCCATCAGGAATACCAGCGTGGCGTAAGGGATACTCTTTTTGATGATACCTGATACCTCCCGCGTATTGAACGACGGAACAAAAGACACAGATGCTATACGCCTGATAAAATATAGTGCCAGGATAATAGCAGCCGCATAACATGCTACCTGGGCCAGCACAAACCATTCAATTTTAAAATCGGGCATGCCCGGCCAAAACAATAATACACTGCATACGCAGATCATCAGCAACCGGTCAGTAACAGATAGCAAGGCATCGAGCCTGAACTTGTGCAGGGCAGATATATTGCTGCGCAGGAATAACATGAGGGAGTTTAAAGACTGTATAGCTACAATGCCCATCAGCAACAGCATTTCGCCCGTAGAGAAGCCCAGCAACCAACCTGTTAACAGCACAATGATAGCATATACACCGGCCAACACCAGCCTGGCCGATAACATGGCAGGGAACAAGCTGCGCAACTTGCCGGGAGAACCAGATATAATATGAGTATTGTAATATGTAAGCCCGAAATCGAGGATAATATTGAATATCAGCCCCAGGTTGACCAATGCCTGGTAGGTGCCGTAGCCCGCATGCCCCACCCTGTTCTGCACCGTCCTGTCTACCAGGAAGACCCAAAGGGGCTTTACCAGCAAGTTGACGGCTATTACAAACAAGAGGTTTTTTACAAAAAATCGGCGCATCCGGCTATGATTGGTTGGCTGTAATGGGTAAAATTATATTTTTGTCGCCATTACTATGCGTATAGGTGTCAATACGAGGCTTTTATTGAAAGGAAAGTTGGAAGGAATCGGCTGGTTTACATACCAGACACTGGAGCGTATGGTACACCAGCACCCCGAACACGATTTTTTCTTTTTCTTCGACCGTCCCTACGATGAGTCTTTTGTTTTTTCTACTAATGTAACGCCGGTGGTAATACCCCCGCAGGCCAGGCACCCCATATTATTTACCCTCTGGTTCGACTGGACATTGCCTTATGTATTGAGAAAATACAAAATTGACGTATTTATGTAGCCCGACGGATATTGCTCTCTTCGTACCCCTGTACCTACCTGCCT
>JACFNS010000063.1:0-6007 GCA_019454705.1 Taibaiella sp.
AAAGATTACGATAGACAGCAACGGTAAACTTTTAGTACCTGACAATCCCATAATACCCTTTATAGAAGGCGATGGCATAGGCCCCGATGTATGGCGTGCCAGCAGGCGTGTAATAGATGCCGCGGTGGAGCATTGCTACCTGGGCAAGCGCAAAATAGAATGGATAGAAATGCTGGCCGGCGAAAAAGCCTTTAATACAACAGGAGAATGGCTGCCTGCAGATACCCTTGATAAAGCAAAAGAATATATAGTTTCTATAAAAGGGCCGTTGACTACCCCCATAGGTGGTGGCATCCGCTCGCTGAACGTGGCACTGCGCCAGGAGTTGGACCTGTATGTGTGCCTGCGCCCAATACACTGGTTTGTAGGGGTTCCCTCACCGGTACATTACCCCGACAGGGTGGATATGGTGGTGTTCCGAGAGAATACGGAGGATATATATGCAGGAATAGAATGTGCGGAGGGTAGCCCAGAGGCGCAGAAGCTGATGGAGTTCATCCGTACCGAGCTGGGTGGTGGCGACAAAGTGCGTTTCCCTGAAACTACGGCTTTTGGCATCAAACCGGTATCAAAAGAAGGTACGGAACGCTTAGTACGGTCGGCCATACAATATGCGCTGGACAACAAGCGTACATCGGTGACGCTGGTGCACAAGGGTAATATCATGAAGTTTACTGAAGGGGGCTTCAAAAAATGGGGTTACGACCTGGCCGTGCGCGAGTTTGGCGATAAGATATACACCTGGAACCAGTGGGAGGCTACCAAGAAAGAAAAAGGTGAGGAAGCTGCCATAGAAGAAATGGAGAAAGCCCAGCACGAAGGCAAGCTGGTGATAAAAGACGTAATAGCTGACAACTTTTTGCAACAAATACTGTTGGCACCACAGGATTACTCGGTAATTGCTACGCTGAACCTGAATGGTGACTATATATCAGACGCGCTGGCTGCAGCTGTGGGTGGTATAGGTATCGCACCCGGTGCGAATATCAATTACAAATCGGGCCACGCGATATTTGAAGCTACGCATGGTACGGCGCCCCGTTTCGCTAATACAGATACGATGAACCCTTCGTCGCTGATACTGAGCGGTGTGATGATGCTGGAATATATGGGTTGGGACGATGCCGCTAAATGTATCAAAAACGGTTTGCAGACAGCCATCATGCACAAGCGTGTAACGGTGGACTTCTATAAACTGATGACTGATGCTACACAGGTGAAAACAAGTGAGTTTGCTGAGGAAATCATTAAAAATTTCTAAGTCGGCAGGACTTGCTAACTTTATGAATATGATGAAGAGGTTGAGCTATATATTGATGACGGTGGTACTTGTGCTGGTTGCAGGTGCGGGTGTCAATGCGCAGATAGTGGTAGAGGAGAATATAGACCAGCCTGTGGTGCAGGGACAAGGAGATAATAAGATAGCGATACATGCCGACCCCCGCCTGGCTATACTGGTAGAGCGGCATAAGAATCAGCAGACAGGCGGTATCAGGCATATGCGTGGTTACCGTGTGCAGATATACTACGGTATAGACAGGAATGTCGCGTTCAGCCGCAAGGCCGACTTTATGCGCCGCTATCCTAACATCAAGGCATATATGACCTATACGCAACCCCAGTACAGGGTAAAGGTGGGCGACTTTGCTACCCGCGAGGATGCCGGCGACCTGTACCGTGAAATGATTTCCATCTACGGCGCATGTATGATAGTGCCCGATTATGTGACAATAAATACCCTCAAAGATGATTGATATTATTCGCCAAAAGGCATTGGAATATTTTCCGGAGGTGCAGGCTATACGCCATCATATTCACTCGCACCCCGAGTTGTCTTTTGAAGAATATAATACATCAGCATTCGTATCGCAAAAGCTGACGGAGTGGGGGATACCCCATCAATCAGGTGTAGCGGGTACAGGTGTAGTGGGTTTGATAGAAGGTAAAAACCCCACAAAAAAATGCATAGCCCTGCGTGCCGATATGGATGCGCTGCCGATAAAGGAATTGAATGATGTGCCATATAAAAGCCAGAACGATGGTGTGATGCATGCCTGTGGGCACGATGTGCATACCAGTTGCCTGCTGGGCGTAGCGCGCATTCTCCACGATATGAAAGATGAGTGGGAAGGGACGGTGAAACTGATTTTTCAGCAAGGTGAAGAGAAACTACCGGGCGGCGCCAGCCTGCTGATAGCGGCAGGTGTACTGGAAAATCCAAAGCCTGAAGCAATATTCGCACTGCACGTTTACCCGCACCTGCCCAGTGGCACAGTGGGCTTTCGTGCAGGGCAGTATATGGCCAGTACCGATGAGATATACATTACCATAGAAGGTAAAGGCGGCCACGCGGCATTACCCCACCAGGCTGTTGACCCGATAGCCATTGCCGCGCAGGTGATAACAGGCTTGCAACAGGTGATATCCCGCAAGGGCAACCCGATTATACCATCAGTACTCACCTTCGGTAAAATAGAGGCAGGTTTTACTACCAATGTAATTCCTGATAAACTGGAGCTGTGGGGTACCTTCCGCACTATGAATGAAGAGTGGAGGGCGAAGGCGCATAAGTATATTACAGAGTTTACTGAAAAGACCTGTGAGGCTTACGGCGCAAAGGCCATCGTAAATATCCCGCAGGGGCACGCAACCTTGTACAACGACCCCGTAGTTACAGCACAGGCTGAAAGCTGGGCGAAAGCCTACCTGGGCGATACCAATGTGAAAGAACTGGATATACGCATGGCTGGTGAAGATTTTAGCTTCTACACGCAGCATATGCCGGGCTGCTTCTTCCGTGTTGGTACCAATAAAAACAACGAAGAGTTTACCGCATCGGTACACAACGCACGTTTCAATATCAATGAAGAAGCAATGGAAACCGCTGTGGGTACTATGGCATGGATAGCGCTGAACGCTCTGGCTAATTAGACTTACCCCAGATGATAGCGGCATTGCTGCCTCCAAAACCGGATGCGGTCTTCAGAACATAGTTGATAGTTGCCGGCTGCATGGCTGTAGTCACGTTCACAGGTACTGATACTCCGTGTGTAGCATAGTTGGCAGAGGGTATTAATTGTTGCCTGCGGATGGCTTCAATAATCATAGCGCTTTCAAGGACACCCGCAGCGCCAAGTGTATGGCCGGTATAGCTCTTCATGCTGTGCAGCGGAGTTTCGCTCATGCCGCTCAGGTGTATGGCTTTGGCTTCCATCTCATCATTGTATGCCGTAGCCGTGCCATGTGCGGAAATCATGCTGATATTGCTTGCCTGTATGGCTGCATCATCCATAGCACGGCTGATGGCCATTGCCAGCTCCTCACCTGTGCGCGACGGGCCGGATATATGGTTGGCATCGTTGGAGGTAGCGCCACCCAATAGTTGAGCGGATGCCCCATTGCCCTTAGTGGACAATATTATCGTAGCAGCCGCTTCACCCAGGTTGATGCCAGTACGGTCCGCATCGAAAGGTCTGCATGGCGCATCAGCTATTGCCTGGAAGGACAGGAAGCCGTTAAGGACAAAAGGCGTAAACAAGTCGCAACCGATGACGATAGCGTGTTTGTACCTGCCCGATGTCAGCAGCCGGTGCGCGTACAGCAGCGCTACACTGCCTGATACGCATGCGTGAGATACAACAACAGGATGGTTCCGTATTCGTAGTTCTCCGGCTAAAACACCTGCACTTTTATGCAGGAGGGTACTATCGTCATCGTCCTCATTCAACCTGTCAATATTCCCTTTAGTGGTGGATAATACCAGGACGGTTTCAGAAAGGTTGATTTGCGGAGCTTTCTCTAACGCCTTAGCAATGGAATACAGGCATAAGTTTTCAAATGGCGTTAAATCCTTGCCGTCTACAGCAGTGGTTATAGTTTTCCACTGGCTGTCACTTAACCTGGAAGCATAATAGCTTTGCCCGTTATTGTCATAAGCGCTGAAGCCTTGTACGCCATTAGTCACGGCTTCCCAATGAGCATCAGCTTCCATCCCCAGCGATGAGGTGATATTGGTGGCGATTGCGTAAACAGGAGATGTTATTTGTCCAGCCATTTCTTTTTCCAGTCTGTCATGAATTGTGGCAGGTAGAGCATCAGTTCCAGGGAATCTCTGTGCATGAACACCTGCATAGAACTTCCGGAAGCCACCTGCTCGTTTGTAGCGGCATCAAACACTTTGTAACGAAACAGTAGCTTGGCGGCGGGTGTGTCTTCGTAAGTGGTTTCCAGCCTTATCTTATGCCCGTAACGTAGTATCCGTTTATAGTTGCATTGAATATTGACAATGGGGACAACGATATTACTCCTGTAAAAGTCGAGGTACTTGAGGCCGTATGCTTCACCAAAAGCCTCGCGCCCGTCTTCGAAGTAGCGGATGTAATGCCCGTGCCAAACTATACCCAGCGGGTCAGCCTCGCTGAACTTCACCTCCAGTTCCGTAGTATGTTGTAATGTCTTCAAAATATCCCGTCCTGTTATCTAAGTTGCCTGTTCAAAAATCTTCAGTTCGCAGCTGGCCATTTTCTTTTCTCCCACATATACCGCAGCATCTACTACGTGTACATTCAGTACAGTATGCACGATTGTTATTTCTGTATGCAGCACATCGCCTGTTTTGGGCAGGCCGAATATCTTTAGGTTTTTGAGCGCCCCGATGAAACCTACCGGTACAGTTTCGCCTTTTTGCTGATAACGAAAGCCGGTGCCGGCAGCAGCAGTCTGCGCCATATTTTCTACCAGGCCGGGTTCGGTAAAATATCCGTTCACCACAAACAGGTTGCTTTCTTTTATTTCAAATGATGTTTTTGAAACTTTAGCATCTGCCTGTAATACAGTGTCCACCATTACAAATGGCGGCCGTTGGGGTATATATGTTATAATATCGTCCTGAGGTATCATTTCCAGAAATCGTAATAATTAAACCATTGCCAGGGGTAATGGTTCAGCCTGTCTTCCAGTTTTTCCACGTATTCATCCAGCATCCTTTCCATCCCTATAGTGCCCCTGCCTTCATAAACCCGGGGAGGGTATGCGTAAAAGTGATAATGGAAATTAGTTTCTTTAAAAGCAAAAACAAAGCAAACAGGCGCTTTTAATTTGGCTGCTAAGATAAAAGGCCCCGCGGGGAATAAGGCATCTTTCCCCAGGAAATTATGTTGCATAGTCCTGTTGCCGGGGCGATAGCGGTCACCATGCAGGCATATCAGCTCGTTACGAGCCAGGGCCGCTGATATCTCATATATATGCGACAGGTCATCTTTGATGAAGATGATATTGAAAGAACGGTTGCTTTCAAACTGCTGCATATATTGTTTCATCTGCTCTGCCTCGCCATCGTACATTACTATGTTTATGACTGTGTTTATCCTTTTCAGTAAGTGGCCGGCCACTTCCCAATTGCCCAGGTGAGCGCTTAATAGAATGCCGCCTTTGCCGTCTTTTACTAATTGCTCAATATGTTCCACGCCTTCGTGGGTAAAGCTGAGTTTGCCACCGGCGCCGGACAGCACGGCTATTTTGTCAATGATTGTCTGGCCGAACACCACCAGGTTTTTGCGCACCAGGCTGGAAGCTTTTTTCCTGTCATATTTCAGGCGCTCTGTGTACAGGTACATCAACGGGCGTGTAGCAGATGGTACAAACAGCCTGTAGTACAACGTAACAAATGGTAATAGCGCATATGTAGCACCCAGGCCACCGTATTTAAGCAACCACACAAATATCCGGTAACCCAAAGTAGTGCCGCGCGAACGGCCTTCCCATGTGGGTTGCTCAGGCATTGGCTACTTCCATCCTGTTGATTACGTAATCGTAGAAGTCCTGTATTGTGGTCATTTTCTGGAAGTCCTCCGGTTTTACTTTGAAACCGAAATTCTGCTCGATAACAACTACCAGGTCAATGTAGTCGAGGCTGTCCAGGTCGAGAGTTGATTTAAGATCAGCCTGTGGCGTGATAGCATCCGCATCCACTTCAAAATCTTCAACCATAAAGGCGTTAATACGCTCT
>JACFNS010000063.1:6017-9740 GCA_019454705.1 Taibaiella sp.
TGACTCATATTGCTTTTTCCGTTAGGGGCCCTGCTGTGGTTATTATAACAATCCGCAAAGATAATTACAAAAATCAATATTTGCAGGGAATTACGCAGCTATCTACGTATTCCATGAGCTGTAATGTGTAAAACGCCCTCTATGCTTAGAAATGAACGTCTATGACGCTGTTGAGTGGGATGGCTAATCCACCCTTTAGCTGGATGAAGTGATTGGTAACCGACCAGACTGTTGTTGTAACTGAACGCGGGCCCTGGGTGGTCTCGAATGTAATGGTTGTTTTACCTTTAAATTCATTACCCAGCCGTACTGCGTATTGCATTTCTTTTTCCCAGTATTCTGACTTGTCAACAAAGGCAGGGATGATTTTGTAATCAGGGATTTGTTCTTTTTGAATTACAGTGCCACTTGTCATCTTCAAATACTTTTAATTTGGATTTAATTTGAAGTTACAACATTAATTGAAAAAACCGCAGATTTTTTGGATTAAAATCTGCGGTTTAACAAAACTATCAGCCACAAAAATCACGCCAAAAAACCTATTGCAGCTTTACCGGGAATATTGCTTCGGCATCAGTTTCACCACCGGCTTCAGCAGCGTTTGCGGCGTTTTTATTGGTCGGCTCATGCTTTAGTGTTACTGTCAAAGAGCCATTACCGGCCGCTCCGGTAGTGAATGCTATCTTTTGGTTGAGCGGTTCACCTTCATCATCTTTATTACCATTGCTGAAAGCAATTGAGCCTGCCCCGCTTGCCGGGTTGCTCCTGAATATGAACAGGTGGTGATGGCTTTCTGCTATTACCTCTTCCGTGATGTTTTCTGCCGGGTTTTTCGATTCATCCCATACCTGTACCTCCACATCGTAATTTGTACCGGGTGCCAGCGCCACATCGTCAATCCGGACGTTACCTTGGGTAGAGCTGCCAAATCCATTATCTACTTTGTAATTGAAGGTTTTGTTGAAGCCTGAACTATTTGTTACAATCAACCTTACAGTTGTTATCAGTTCCTGTTCTACAGGCTCGGGGGTTGGTAATTCATCTTTTTTACACGCTGTGAAAATGGTTGATGCAGCTACTGCTAATATTGCTATTTGTTGTATCCTTTTCATTTTGTTTAATGTTCTTGATGTTCGTTAAAAGAAAATGGTACGCGCAACCTGAGTACGAAGTTTGTTCCGGGTTGGTCAATGAAATACCGGAAAGCATCCATATAGTCGCGGTACTTTTGATTGAAAATGTTCATGGCGGTAAGGCTGATATGTATAGGCTGCCTGCCGGCCATCAATTTACCCCCTACCGACAAGTCGGCCAGGAAATATGCTGCGGGCGGGCGAGGGTAATCAATGGCATCGAAGTTGGAAGGTATGCGCCACTGGTTGAATACGTACCGGGCATCAGCACTTACAAAACATTCCTGCAGCATGTTACTGAGGTTGGCAGTGTAAGCAGTGTTGAGCGACAGCCTGTCTGCAGGCATCAATATCAGCCAGTCTTTCCGCATCACATCCCTCGCAAACAGGAAGGATGCCCTGGCTGTAGTATTGAGCTTGTCATTCCAGGCAAAAGCCGCACTGAGGTCGGTACCTGTCAGGTGTGCGTTTGTTTGTTTGTAATCAAATACTTGAAAGTATCCGCGTATGGTCAATATGTCTGTTCCCGGTTCCAGGTAAATGTAATTGTTGATGTATTGTGTATATAATGACACATCTGTTGACAACCTGTTTCCGAATTTGTTTTTGCTTTCTATGTTAAGATTGTAGGCACGTTCGGGCAGCAGGTTTTTATTGCCCAATTCTATACGCGCAGCCCCCTGGTGCAAACCTGCGCTGAACAGCTCATTGGCCTGTGGTGAACGCCATGCATTGGAGATGGTGGTTGTAAGCTGCCAGTTCCTGTTCACTTCCTTTGTAAAGCCGACCGTGCCGGACAGGTTGTTGAAATTGTACTCGTACCGCACTACCTGTTGATTGCGCCCCTCAGGATTGAAGGCTTCGTACCAGCGGTAGTCGTACCTGAGACCTCCTTCCAGTGTCCAGTCTTCACCATAATAACGTTCTATTGCATATAAGGCAGCACCAGTACTGCGGTAGTTGGGCAGAAACACCCTGTCGCCGTCCTGCATCAGGTTCTCCTGGTAAATACCGTCAACCCCTATTTCCCCTCTAAGCTTCCATATCGGGTTATGCTCCAGGTTCAGGTTCACCGTTTGGGTATTTAGTGTCAGGTTGAGTTGTGCGTCATCTGTTTCCACACGCTGCACATCATATTCCTGCCTGAAGTTGTTCTGGAATGCATATGTAGCTCGCCATACCCCCATCCTGCTGTCTATATAGGTTTTGGCCTTTACCAGGTTGTGTACTACATGTTGGCGCGGCCGTGCTAATTGGTAACTGAAGTCGGCAGGTACCAGGGGCGTGTCGCTATTTATAGCTGCCAGCATATCAGCTTCGTTACCTGTATGGGAGCCTCGGTATAAACCGATATCCGTATTGAATCGGCTGTAGAATAACTCGCCGCCATAGTGGAGTTTTTTCCACCCTATTGTAGCAGAGGAGTTTTTTTCTTCCACACCTGTATTAGCTACCCAATGCCCGGGTATACGATAGTTACCACCTTTTTTGTATGTGCCTTGCAGCCTGAAACTAAGGGCAGGTATGGCTTTGAAATTGTGGTTGACTACCGCTGATGCTACACCCATACGGTTGTTGCTCAGGCCGGCAAGATTCAACTCTCAGCCATGGTCCGAACGGAGTGGGGGAGCTTCTGCCAGCACCACTCCACCTATCGCGTCCGTGCCGTATTTCACACTGGCTGCACCTTTTATTACTGACAGGTTGTTGGTCAGGAATGGGTCCATATTAGGTGCGTGCTCGCCACCCCATTGCTGGTCCTCCTGCCTGATGCCATTGTTCAGCATCACTATGCGGTTGCCATACAGGCCATGTATTACAGGCTTGGCTATTGTTGCTCCGTTAGACAGAACGGTTACTCCATTGATGGCTTGCAGCATGTCAGCTAATGTTTTGCCGCTTTGTGCGGCTACCTGGCTTCGGCTCAATTCATCCCTGTCTTGCAGCAGGCTGTGTTCTTTAGCACCGGCAATCACTACCTCATCCATCACCCCTTCCAGGTGTTCCAACCTGAACTTCAGCGTAGTATTATTCGTAATTGTTACCAATTCGGCATAATGCTCGTATCCCGCCGAGTGGAAATGGAATGTGTACTTGCCCGGGCATAGGCTGTCTATTACAAACCTACCTTTTTCGTTGGTTGTATAAGTAGCCCCTGTCTCATCTATATGAGCCACTACGGGATACAATGGCCTGCCGTTGTGTGTTTCCACAACCAGTACATTGACATTGATATTACACTCCTGTGCAGCTGATGTATAGATGATACACAAGCTGGCCAGCAGAATGAGTAAGGTGCGGTACATGACTGCACAAAATTTAATTATTAAAGCATGCATATGCTTTATCCAGCATACACAAATAAGAATCAGACATATTGACTATGCCTCGCAGGTGGGCCCCTCAGTCTTGAAACAGGCACATCGCGCGGAATGAGATGTGCAACTTTGGCTTTATGATAGTTTGAAAAATACTCAGTATAAAGCGGCAGGATATACACAGCCGCATCATTGACATAATGGGGCAGGGTGTATGAGAGAAAATCACAGTGGTGGTGCTCATTCTCAAAATAGACACCTTCTCTGTGATG
>JACFNS010000064.1 GCA_019454705.1 Taibaiella sp.
GGGGCTGCGCACTTCCAGGCTATTGGCCATACTCATCAGGTCCACTTTCACCAGCATGTCTCCTGTCAGCACCAGGTTCATATCCGTCAACAGCAGTTCGTTGAAGTCATTGCCGCTCATATACTTCAATATCTCCTGTCTCTCGCTTTCCATTAGTTGGTAATCAACTTTAGCTAGGGCAGCACCACTTAACAGCCTGTTTGTTTGTTCCACTGTATTAAAGGAAGCCCAACGCCAATACCGGTCTTTGACGGAAAGGCTGCCACCCTCGGCAAAACGGTGCAGTTGCCTGAACAGGTTGGTAATTTTATTGCTTCTGCCACGTGGTAACATGCTCCACAATGGCAGGCCTGCTTTTACTAACGAGTTGACAAATGAACTCTGCCTCATTTTCCATTCAGCGGCGTGCTTGTTATAGCCCGCAAACACTTCATCGCCGCCGTCACCGCTCAATGCTACGGTTACGTGTTTGCGCGTGTGGTGACAAAGGATGTACTCAGGGATTGCAGATGAATCAGCAAATGGCTCATCCAGGTAGTCCAGCACATTGTACACATGCTCCAGGAAATCGTTATTGGTGAGCGAGAATACGGTATGGTTGGTCTTGTATTTATCAGCTACAAGTTTGGCATATTTTGTTTCGTCAAAAAATGCATTGTCTTTATACCCTACGGAAAACGTGTTCAGGTTTTTGGTGTATTTACTTGCCAACGCTACTACTACTGAGGAGTCAATACCCCCACTCAGGAAGGCACCTAAGGGCACATCAGATATCATCCGTTCCTGTACGGATGCATCCATACGGTTTACCAGTTCCTGTTGTGCGCCATCGTAGGTATAGTTGTTGTAAGCTGATTTGTTGACGTGTATTTCATAATAGGGTTTGTATGCCTGTACACCGCCCGCATTCATGATTATATAGTGCGCCGGCTTCAGTTTAGCTACTCCCTCTATTATGCTTTGCGGCTGGGGTATATAATTCAGTTGCAGGTATTGATGCAATACTGAATAGTTGAGTTTTTTAGGTATGCCCCATTCCAGCAGTGCTTTCATCTCTGATGCAAATGCAAATTCGTCTTTTGTTGCATAGTAGTTCAGCGGCTTTTTGCCGTACCTGTCCCTGGCTATCAGCAGTTGACCAGTTTCTTTGTCATAGAATGCGAATGCGAAAAATCCACTCAGCCATTCCAGGCAGTCTTTCCCATATTCTATCAGCAGGTAAAGCAGTATTTCTGTATCTGAAGTAGTTTTAGGTCCCCCGATTTTTTGCCATATACCGCCCAGGTATTTTGCTGATAATTCTTTGTAATTAAAGATTTCCCCATTGAAGGCTATGGTATATCTTTCACTCACATCACTCATTGGCTGTAAGGCTCCTGTCGATGTGTCGATGATAGAAAGCCTGCGGTGCCCCAGGGCTATGTTATTATGTGTATAAATATCCCCGCAGTCGGGGCCGCGCAAATATAATTTTTCAGTGGATTGTTTTACCTTTACTATATTGCTTAAAGCGTTATTGGTAAAGGCATAATAACCGGTAATACCACACATGCAGAGTAGTTGTTTTTGACAAATTTAGGTACAAAGAAATTCGGGGGCAATGCACGAATCAGATTATCTGCAATTTATAACTTTTCTCGACTTCCTGTTACTGCCTTTTTACCTGGTAGCCATCTTCTTTATCGCTTACCAGATACGTGAGCGAAGGTACCCCGTAGGTCATCCGTGGAGAAAATACTTTATGCCGGGGTTGATATTCAAAATAGGCGGAGCGATATTTATCAGCCTTATCTACAGGTATTATTATGGCTGGGGGGATACTGCCCTCTATCACTGGCATGCCAAGCTTATCAACAGCGCCTTCGATGAGAGCTTTACCAAGTGGTACAATATGCTCTTCCGCATACCCGAGTGGTACGAGGGGGGCTACTCCAAATATATATCGCAAATGGACTGGTACCAGGCCCCGGCAGAGTACACGGTATGTACCATTGTGGCAATATTGATGATATTCACCTTTAATACCTTTTTGCCTACGGCGGTGATATTGGCGTCTATAGCTTTTACGGGTATCTGGGCGCTGTTCCGAACGTTTGCTACCAAGTTTCCTGATTATACCCGTTACATCGCTATCGCTACATTGTTTATCCCCAGCACTATTATGTGGGGGTCGGGCATATTCAAGGACACGATTTGTATGTTTAGTCTTGGCTGGATGACTTATGGTGCATTCCGATTACTCATTAACAGGGACTTTCGTTTCCGTACTGTGGCAATCACGGCAATAGCGTTTGCTTTGCTGGCTACTATTAAGTTGTACATCCTTATTGCGTTCGTGCCTGCTATTATTTTCTGGATTCTCGCCAGCTACTCGCACAAGGTAAGGAGCGCTTTTATGCGGTTTATCTTAAAGTTCGGTGTGATGGCTGTCTGCGTTGGTGGTTTCGTATATGTGATGCAGGAATACTCTGAAGTGTTTGGTAAGTATTCACTGGATAAGATTGCAAATACGTCATATCTTATCAGTAGCTATATACAGGAGCAGTCGGGTGACGAGGGTAGTGCCTACAACCTGGGGGAAATGGACCCATCTGCATTTGGTATGCTAAAGAAATTTCCTGCAGCGGTAAACGTAACGTTGTTTCGCCCCTACCTGTGGGAAACACGTAAAGTAATACAGCTGATTAACGCCCTGGAAGCGACCATACTTTTGCTGATAACAATAAAAGTATTTGTATCCGTTGGGTTTATGCAGTTTTGGCGAACGGTTTTTTCTGACCCTACGATACAGTTTTGTATGATATTCACATTGGTGTTTGCTTTCGCGGTGGGGGTATCATCGGGTAACTTTGGTACACTGTCCCGTTACCGCATTCCCTGTTTGCCCTTCTATGGATTGACGCTGGTATTAGTGTATTATAAACACTTCCCGATACAGATTAACCTCTTATCATTTGGTATTGTGAGCCGTAGAAAAATAGCCTGGTTTAATAAAGGAATAGCCGGATAAATTTTTCTTTATTGGCAGCTATGCTGTATTCGTTCAGCATTTTTGCCCTACCTGCAGCGCCGGCTTTTTTTCTGAATTCTGCATCAGACACCAATGCTTTTATGGCAGATTTCCATTGCTCTGCCGAGGTGCATAGGTAGCCATTGACGCCGTCTTCAACTATTACTTTATTCACCCCTACAGGGCTGGCTACTGCAGGTATGCCCAGCGATAGGTATTGTATGAGTTTGAACCCGCACTTGCCCTCGCTCCATGCATCGTCTTTCAGTGGCATTACGCCAATGTTCATTTTCAGCAGGTCCTGTATCTCAGTTGCCTCATTCCAGTTGATGAATTCCCAGTTCTTGAGGGGTAACTCTGGCTTTTTGTTGGCAATGAGTACAAACCTTGTATTCAGTTCCTGTTCAGCATATACCAGTACATCCATTATCTCATCCAGGTAGGGGATGGTGCTGTGGCTACCCGTCCAGCCAATGGTTACTTGCCCTGTAGTATGTTCTTTAACGCCGTTGTGCATACGCGCCATATCTACGCAGGTAGGTATCAGCACTACATTGTTGTTGTATTGTCTTGCATAATTGCATAAGTAGTCGTTGCCGCCTACAACGGTATGCGACCATTTGCAGATGTAACGAACTTTCCAGAATGACTTAAGCCAGGATGCCAATCGGTTTTCGTTGCTGGTATTCGGTATCCATATAGCATCATCAAAATCGTATATCATTTTTTTGCCCCACAACTTCGCTACTATCCACTCAAATACGGGTGGCCCCATGGGTGCGCCCTCCCTGTGTACAAACACATAATCGTATTGGTGTACATCAACCAATACAGTTTTCAGGCGTTTAAGGTAGCCTTTAATGATGCCACCTGCTTTCTGTATAGCTGAACCTTTTTTATATAAAATGTCCCATGTGCGGGCACTGATAAATGGGGCGATGGTATATTCAATACCTGCTTCCTGCAAATAGGGTTCAAACAACTCAACACGAAAGCGTTGCGAGGGCGCATGCCTCACAGGGTAGGGAACCATGAATAATATTTTTACTTTTTTCCTGCTCATGTTGCAGACAATATTTGCCGCATTTGTTGTTTGTATGTTTCTATGTTGAATTTGTGCCTTACGTATTCTTTGCCTGCCTTGGCATATTGTTTGCGCAATTCGGTGTCAGAAGTCAAAGCCAATATAGCGTCTCGCATTGCATTGATGTCGTTTACCGGTACAGTAATACCCGTGCGTTCGTGCACAACTATTTCTTCAGGTCCACCGCAGCGTGTGGCTATAAGAGCTGTGCCGTAAAATGCCGCCTCGAGGCAGGTCATCGAAAATGACTCAGCTTCAGAGAAGTTAAGAACAATATCAGCACCTTTTATGGATTGTTCAACATTGTTGTTAAAAGGCAAAAAATTTACTGCGCTTGCAAGTCCAAATTCCTTGGTGCGTTGTTCCAGTTCGTTTTTAAACTCTCTGTTCTTTTCCAGCCCCATATCCCCGCCCATGAATGTTAGCTTAATGCTGTCATTCTTTTGATAAGCCTGTGCAAAGGCTTCCAGTGCTGCATCCTGCCCTTTACCCTGTATATAGTTAGCCAGGTATAATATAGATACTACTTCTTTTGCTGTGTAATCTTTTTCGGGAAGTTCCTCAGTCAGTTGTACTGGGTCGTACATCCTAACAGCTTTGGTATGCGCGGGCAGTTGTTTCAGTACAGCATCCGATACAGCAATCACTTTGTGTGAATATCTCAACCCTAAGCCTACCCACAGATTGCGTAGTGGCGATGGCATTACGAAGGGCAGAAACCGCACATAAGTGAGTAGTTTGCCTTTGAAGCCAAATATTTTGGACGTAGCCCCCAGCAGGTTGTAAAAATCATTTACCTGTATTGCATCCACCTGTTCTTTTCCTATGATGTTCAGCAGGGTGAAAGTATTGCGTAGTAAAGCAAAGGGATAGAGCAATAAGACGCTGATAGAACGTTTAATCTCTACCATGGGTAGAGTATATACTGTTATTCCCTTGTCCCTTAATAATTGTACAAGAGTACTATTCTTGTTCAATACAAAAATAAATCTGTGCTCACCTGATAATAATTCAGCCTCGTTCAGTGCGCATTTGAATGCACCTGTAAAGGCTGTTGAATTATCTATTATCAGTATGGTCACGTTTGTATGTTTATCCAATTACTTTTTGCCACTCGCTCAGCAGTGTACCCAACGTAAAACGATTGGTCAGTTTATTAAATTCTTCAGCAGATGGGGTAGGGCTATCCAGCCAGTAATTTATTTCGTCCGTCCACTGTTGGGTAATGTCTTCAGTTATGTCATGCAGTAATGGCAAGAGCGTACCCACAGGCGTGCGGATTGCCTTAGTTATGGGGTCATGTCCTAACCCCTCTACATGCAGTATCTCCCGCGGGCCTGTAGGGCAGTCTGTGCTCACTACGGGCTTGTTGCAAATCAAAGCCTCAGCCAATACATTAGGGAAGCCTTCCCATGATGAAGAGAGTGCGAAAACCGTACTATGCTTGTAATATTTGAATGCATTTTTCCTGAAACCCATAAAGTACAGGTCCGCATCTTTGTATTTACCATTCCAGTTGCATACTGTTAAGCCCAGGCTTTCTGCCAGTGCTTCCAATTCAGTATGCAGTTCTCCATCGCCCAATATCATCAGCCTCGCGTCTGAATGTTCTTTTACGCGTTTGAGTATCCTTATCAATTTGTCATGCTCTTTGGCAACATGTAGCCGGCCCGATGTAATGATAACCTGTTTTGAAAATATCTTTTCTTCTTCGGGGGTAAGTGGCTGGTTAGCGTTATTCAATACTTCCTCTACTTCATAAAAGTTGAAAATAACTTTCAGTTTCCTGTAGCTGATATTAAAATAAATATGAAGTTCGTCAGCCAGCGCCTGTGTTACACAAACAATTGTGTCCGCCCGTTTGTACAGGAAGGGTATAAGTGCTTTTTTGCGCACAGTACCCATCCAGCCGCTGATGACCTTATCAAACATCTTGGACCCTCGGATACTCAGCACTATCTTTTCTTTCCCCTTGGTCAGTACATTCACATAGTCAGGCCCTTCCAGGAAGCTGATGGACACATCAATTTTGTATTCCTTTTTAATCTGTTTAATACGCTTCAATCTGTATCTCCATGCACCTATCTTTTGTATGACATTACTGCTTTCAGGCGGGTCTACAAATATTACTTCTTTACAGGTTTTATAGTACTGTACCCTGTCTTTGCCTGAGAGTATACATAAAACTACATTATATCCCGCCTGTTCCAGGTGGTAGCTCAATAGGGAGATGGAGCGTTCAGCACCACCTTTGCCCAATTCAGAACCTAGTAGTAATATATTCTTCTTACCTGTCATTTAACTCGTTTGCTATAAAGTCACTCACTTCTTTGATAAAATCTTCAAAGCTGTAATTATCCATATTTTCTTTTGCGTTCAGCCCGATGGCTGCATTTTCTTCTCTATGATGAAATGCCCAGAGTATCTTTTCTTTTATAGCTTGTGCATCTCTTATGGGCACTATATATCCGCCACCATTACCTCTTGCTATCAACTCGCTGGAGCCGGCATTGTCAGTTATCAGCACCGGCACTGCATAATGTGCTGCCTCCAGGGCGGATACAGGTGCGCCGTCTATCAGGCTGGGCGCTGCAAACAGGTCCAGCTGTTGCATAAAACCTGCAATGTCTGTCACCTGCCCCAGGAATTGCACTTTAGTAAGATTGCTGAAACGCTTCTTCACATATTCATCAACTATTGGGTGCAGTGGGCCTCCAATTAGCAGTTCCATATCAGCATCCTCATTTTCTTTTACTATTTCTGCCCATGCTTCCAGCAGGTAATGAAGCCCTTTAAGCACAACTGTGTACGCCAGGTAGCCTACTACGAATTTACCGCCTGCAGGTTTTCTTTTGCTTACGTCATATGCCGGGAAGTCAGGGGTCATATGCCCCGTCATGTTCAGGTTCACACCCTTGAATACTTTTGAAACTGCATAGGTTTTATACGCTGTCGGCAACGAACCAATAACCACATCCAGGTGTTGCATGGTGTCATTGAAGTATTTATTGCGCTTGTCGTATGTGTAGGAGTCTATTGCTGTTGCTCCAAGTTTCTTATTTTCTTCGTTTACTATATCATACATATAGTTGTCTTCCGGTGTGCCGGATAGTAGTATGGTTTTAATGCCCAGTTTTTTCGCCTTTCTGAATGTACGTTTCAGGTAGGGTTGTGTTGCGAAAACTATGTCAATGGAATTGTCAATCTTTTTAGCACAAAACCAGTCGAACAGCCGCTCCTGCAGGAAACGGAATTGGTGTGTTTTAAAGTTGAAAATATTATTCAGCTTGTTCAGGATAAACAGGTAGTACCGGGAAAAGAATGATACAGGCTCGCTGGGGAATGGGGTTTCGAATTTGCCTTTCGAGTGGACAACAAATGTTTTCAGCAATCCCCTGCGGTGCAGCTCTTTCGACAGGATATAGCCTAATCTTGCCATGCCTTGCCCGCTGGTGGCAGTCAGCGACTGAAATGATATGACCATTACTTTGCCCATAGCTTAGTTGTTGATGCCCTCCATTTTTTCTTCAAGATAATCAGCAACTTTTATAATAAACTCATCCATGTTGTAACTGTCCAATAAGTCTTTGCCATTCTTGCCGATTTTTATTGCTTCTTCCCTGTTATTGTAAGCCCAAAGTATAGCATCCCTTATTGATTCAGAACTTCGGATGGGTATTATTTTACAGCCCATGGGGCTCCTGCTAAGCAACTCCGCTGAACCACAATTATTCGTCAGCACTACCGGTACTCCATAATGAGCTGCTTCCAGGGCAACATAAGGACCTGCATCTGTAAGGCTGGGTACTACACACAGGTCTTTGCTTTCTAATACTTTGGTCACATCTTCAACGCGTCCATGATAGTGTACATTCTTCAGGTTGCTGAAGTGTGCTTCAAAATATTGGTTCAATGCACCGTCAATACGCCCGATAATATGTAGTTTCATTTTGTCACGTCCTGGCTCTGCCATTAGTTCTTTCCATGCTTCCAGCAGGTATTGCAGCCCTTTGAGGGGCACGGTAGTTGCGATATATATTACATCAAAAGTGTCGCCAACAACTCTTTCTTTATACTTGTATGGTTTAAAGTCCGGTTTCAGGTGCCCGTCAATTTTTACCAGTTCATGTGTTCTGCCTGTACCGGCATACGATTCATAAACCGTGGGATAAGTACATAGCACTGTATCAACGTAGCCTATCGAGTTATTGTATAATTTAATCCTTGGTGCGTAGGTATATGGTTCTGGCCGGCTAATACCCAGTTTAGTATTTTCTTCAGATACTATTTTATAGATATAATTCTCCTCATGATTTGCAGGTACGTATATGATTTTTACGCCCATCCTCTTTGCCTTGGCAAAGGTTCTTTTCATATGGGCGTTGGTAGTAAACAGGATGTCAATATCCGGGGTGATATGCGCCCTGCATTGCATGTCAAATAAATGCTCTTGTATCAGCCTGAACCTATAATCGGGCAGTTTGATAAACCTGTTTAATTTGTTCAGCAGGAACAGGTAGTACCTTGACCAGCGGGAAACAGGTTCGCTGGGGAAAGGGGTTTCGTACTTGCCCTTTGATGAAACTATAAATTTTTTAAGCATGCCACGTTTGTGCAACTGTGCGGAAACATAGTAGCCCAGCTTCGCCATACCACCACCACTTTTGGCAGTCAGCGACTGGAACGATACTACTAATATTTTCCCTTGCCTGTTCATTTCAGCATTTCAGATAAAGACATTTTTTCCACCCTGTACTTTGATACATAATCCAGGAAGTCCATCAACACCTGTTTCATGGTCAGTTTCTCATCATATACCATAGGGTAGTCAAATTCAACATAGTGGGTAGACAGCACAAAATCGCCATCATATTTCCGCACCATGTCAAAATCATATTTCAGCTCATCCAGCTTTGTAGTGGGCTGCAGTGGATAGTGGTAAGCTATTTCATTATGGTTGCTGTATCGCAGCACTTTGGGGTAATCACTCTCCCTGTGTAGCAGTTTAAATGTCAGTTGTTTGCTGATATTGTACAGCCCTTTCAGGTTCTTCTCTTTTTTATAAAAAGGTATGCCGCCGCCACATATATTGAGCCCTGCATCTAATACTGATCTGTATCCCATTTCGCTCAACAGGTTTTGTGGTGGAGTGAATACGGTTATATCTGCATGTAGCAGGTTGTTCAGGTGGGCTACTTCTGTTTTTATTTCATCGGCCAGGTAGCGGGTAGTAAAATACTCAGCTCCTAATACGTAGTTATTACTACGCCCTTCCGGTGGCACCGGGTCGCCGTTTCTATGGTGTTTGGCATGAAAGGAGATATCTAATTTGCCATCAGCAATTTTGTTTTTCAGAAATGAAACTAACGTTGTGTTCTCATCAATAGGGTGAACCGCATCGTCGTTCTTCCAGGCTTCCCAATCTGTATTCTGCTTGTCTTTATATATCTGGTTTACCCAATATAGCCAGTTACCTTTTACTTTCGATATCAGGCTGAGCGTAGGTGCGAAATCATTCCATATCTGGCTGTAACAGTTTTCCAGCTCTTCCGGCCGTGTGTAGTAGTTAGTATCGTCATCCCTTATAGCAAACCTCATCGCGTTGTTATTTATGGTATTGATTTATTGCCT
>JACFNS010000065.1 GCA_019454705.1 Taibaiella sp.
TTCGTCCAAATAAATGTAACACAACATTTATAACGATATGGATATATACCCGGCATGGCCAATTGCCATAATAAAGATATGCAATAAAGCGTCTTATATATTAGTAAGAAAGCACAATTAAACCGGCTGTGCCGCCAGGCTTTTTACCCAACCCTGGAGTGAGGGGTATTGTTCATCAATTAAATCGTGGGGTAACTCATAAGGTTTGCGTACAGTAGTAAGAAAAACAGTGTACATACCCATACGTTTACCAAACTCCATATCACTTATATTATTACCCACCATCACACTGCGTTTGAAATCTATTTCAGGATAATCTTCGCGGGCTTGTGTAGCCATGCCGGTATTAGGCTTTCGGTTGTGGTCGTTATCATCCAGTGAGGTACAAGCATATATCTTATCTATTCGTCCACCTCCGGCAACCACCTGCCCGGTCATGTTCTGGTGAATACCTTTTAAATCATCGAGGCTCATGATACCCTTACCCACACCACGCTGGTTGGTAACTACCACTATTCGCCCAAATAAGTCGCCCAATTGCCTGAGCGAATCCAGGCTGCCTTTGCAAAATTTAAACTCATCCCAGTTGGTAATATATGAACCTACGTTTTCTTCGTTGATTACTCCATCCCTGTCTAAAAACAGGGTCCAACCCTTATCTATTTGTGCCTGGATGTTCATTTGTTCGCCTGTTTTTTATTTAACCTGTTTGTCCGTCAAAATATTGTTCCTCTACCAGTTGGCAAATGATATGTCCTATCATTATATGCGCTTCCTGAATCCTGGGGGTGTCTTTACTGGGAATATCCAACAGGTAATCGGTATATTCTTTCATTTTACCCCCACCCTCTCCTGTAAATCCTACAGTAATCATACCAATTTCTTTAGCGGCCTGTAATGCTTTTGTAATATTAACAGAATTACCGGAAGTACTCAGCCCCACCAATACGTCCCCCTCCCTGCCTGAGCCTTGTACTACCCTGCTATACACCTGGTCGTATCCATAGTCGTTTGCAACCGCTGTCAGATAAGAGGTATTGCAGTGCAAAGCCTCTGATGGAAGCGGTTTACGGTCTTTGTAAAACCTGCCACTGAACTCGGCCGCCAGATGTTGTGCATCGGCTGCACTACCACCATTACCGCAGAAAAGCACTTTATTCCCGTTTTTAAAAGCCTGTATAATTAACGAAGTAACCTCCTCAATGGTTTTTAACAGGCCCAGGTCGTTTAATAACTGTGCTTTAACACTAATAGAAGCCTGAACAATATTCTGGATTTTAGCTTGCATCTGCCCTAAAAATACAACAACGCACCTATTGAAAAGTGCGTTGTGTGAAAAAATTGATTTTCTGTGGATATTATATCACCATCATGGCATCGCCATAACTAAAAAACCTGTACTTCTCTTTGATAGCCGTTTTGTAAGCTTCCATTGCCAGGTCGTAACCGGCAAAGGCGCATACCATAATCAGCAGGCTGGTTTTAGGCAGGTGAAAGTTAGTAACCAGGCTATCAGCTATTGAAAAATCATGCGGCGGGTGAATGAACAGGTTAGTCCAGCCCTCTTCCGGTTTCAGCAGGCCATTGGCGGTTACCGAGCTTTCTAAAGCACGCATAGTAGTAGTACCGATGCTGCATATCCTGCGGCCGTTCTTTTTGGCTGTGTTTACAATATTGGCGGCGTACTCATCTACTTTAAAGTATTCCGCATCCATCTTATGTTTCGACAGATCTTCTACCTCTATAGGGCGGAAAGTTCCTAAGCCTGTATGAAGTGTTACTTCAGCAAATTTTATGCCCTGTATTTCCAGTCGCATAATCAGCTCACGGCTGAAGTGCATACCAGCCGTAGGTGCGGCTACCGCTCCCTCGTATTTGGCGTATACCGTCTGGTAACGCTCTTTGTCCATCTCATCAGGCTTGCGCTTGATGTATTTGGGCAAGGGTGTTTCTCCTAATTGCTCCAGTATCCTCCGGAAACCCGCATCATCGCCATCGAACAGGAAACGTATGGTGCGGCCGCGGCTGGTGGTATTATCTATAACCTCTGCTACCAGCTCGTCATTATCACCAAAATATAGTTTGTTGCCTACCCTTATCTTTCTTGCGGGATCAACTATTACATCCCACAGACGGTTGGGCTTATTCAGCTCGCGCAGCAGGAATACCTCGATTTTGGCACCGGTCTTTTCTTTTTTGCCATACAGGCGTGCAGGAAACACCTTGGTGTTATTCACCACCATCACATCCTTATCGTCAAAATACTCGGATATATCCCTGAAGGTACGGTGCTCTATTTTACCCGTATCCTTGTGCACCACCATCAATCGACTATCCTCTCTGGCCTTGGTAGGATTTTGCGCTATCAGATTAAGAGGAAGTTCAAATTTAAACTGGGATAACTTCATACGAGGCAGAATAATTTAAAAGTGTGCAAAGTTAGTGAAAAACATGCAAAATAACAATATTAGGGCATTTAGGTTGAGTTTCGGCGGCTCCATTCCATATTTTGTTCCAACTGCCTTACATTTACGCCCTAAAATGAAAAATTTATGCAAGTTTGGAACGATTATCTCAGCCAGAATAAAGACAGGTTTTTGGACGAATTGCTGGAACTGCTGCGCATACCCTCGGTAAGTGCGGACAGCAAGTATAAAGGCGATGTGGCCCGCTGCGCCGAGGCCGTAAAAGACTCTCTGCTGAAAGCCGGCTGCGACAAAGCTGAAATATGCCCTACCAAAGGCCACCCGATAGTATATGGAGAAAAAATAATAGACCCGGCCCTGCCTACTGTGCTGGTATATGGCCACTACGATGTGCAGCCGCCCGACCCGCTGGACCTGTGGGAAAGCGGACCTTTTGAACCTGTTATTAAAAACGGCAATATATATGCCCGAGGTGCCTGCGATGATAAAGGGCAGGTATTCATGCATGTGAAGGCGTTTGAAGTAATGGCTAAAACCAATACCCTGGCCTGCAACGTAAAGATGATGATAGAGGGCGAAGAAGAAGTAGGCTCGGACAACCTGGGCAAGTTCCTGGAGGACAATAAGGAAAAACTGAAGGCGGACATCGTACTGGTGTCTGATACATCCATGATCAGCCTGGAAAACCCTTCGCTGGAAACAGGGCTGCGCGGACTGGCTTATATGGAAGTAGAAGTAACCGGCCCCAACCGCGACCTGCACAGTGGTGTATATGGCGGCGCGGTAGCCAACCCCATCAATATATTGTGCAAGATGATAGCATCTATGCACGACGAGAATAACCATATCACTATACCCGGATTCTACGATAAGGTGCAGGAACTGAGCGCTTCTGAACGCGAAGCATTGAACAGTGCCCCCTTCGACCTGGAGGAGTATAAAAAAGACCTGGACATAAGCGATGTGCGCGGTGAGAAAGGATACACTACAATGGAGCGCACCGGCATACGCCCTACCCTTGACGTAAACGGAATATGGGGAGGCTACACCGGCGAGGGTGCTAAAACCGTACTGCCCTCTAAAGCTTATGCCAAAATATCTATGCGCCTGGTGCCCAACCAGGGTTCTCACGAAATTTCTGAACTGTTTACCAAACATTTTGAAAGCATTGCACCCGCAGGTGTAAAGGTGAAGGTGACACCCCACCACGGCGGAGAGCCGGTAGTAACGCCAACGGACTCCATAGCGTACAAGGCGGCAGCGAAGGCCATAGAAACAGCTTTTGGCAAAGAGCCGATACCTACGCGTGGTGGTGGCAGCATACCGATAGTAGCATTGTTTGAAAAAACGTTGGGGCTGAAAACCGTGCTGATGGGCTTCGGGCTGGATAGCGATGCCATCCACTCGCCCAACGAGAAGTATGGCGTAGAGAACTATTTCAAAGGGATTGAAACTATCCCTTACTTCCACAAGTACTTTGCGGAGATGAGTAAATAGTACCCCAATAGTGGGAATGCGGCAATACGATAATTTGCTAATGCGATAATTGATGTTGTTAGTCGTGAGTGTGGCAAAAATGTTAACTCTGTATGTGCAGGGTTTAACTGTTAGCAATAATGCACCTTTGCAATGAACTGATAACGAGTTGCTTATATGCTGTTTGTTAACTTTTGTTAACTGAAACAGTATTTCTCCTCGAAAGAATATGAATGCAAAACGCCCGGCTGTGTGCCGGGCGTTTGTATTATGTGCTGCTATTATTTTGATTGCTATGGTTGGTGGCAGGTGCATGGTTTTATTTATGATTTATGATTGGGGGATTGATGATTTTGCAGGGGAGTCCAGTGTATTGGTTCAAATTTACTATAGCCCCGCATCCCGAAATAGTCGGGACAGGTAGCGGGATTTTCGTCCTGAAAGGACTACAGCCCCGTACTAACGGGATTTTCGTAAATTAATTCAAATTTACCACAACAAATATACGTTAATTATTCTGTTTTATCAAAATTATTATCGCGTGTCTCCAGCGCGAATTTCCCCCTATCCCCCTCCCGCCGCGGCGGGATAAATTCCGGGGGAGACTAATATATCGACAAGCAAATATTTTGCAATTACGCTACTCCTTTACCACCCTTCCCACAACCACACCATTCACTTTCACCACATACACACCGGGCACAAGAGTACTCACATCCACCAAAGCCACCGTGCCCCCAACAAGTTGGTGGGTTGCGCATTTCCTCCCCAGCACATCTATCAGCTCAATGGTGCTACCAGTTTCCACACCCTCTGTATGCAAAACACCTTTTACGGGGTTCGGATAAATTTTAATATTCTTGTTATTAACGATGTCACCTATACCCGTGAATGCCGTAGTGATGCAATTACTCATAGCCGTATCGGGCACGGCGCATTCGTAGCTGCTTTTCAGCACCACGCATATATCCTCGTTGGGGTTCAGTGCGTTCACTATTACACCCCATGTTGGGCCCGTTGCACCTACCACGTCCTGTCCGTTGCGCTTCCACTGGTAGGTGGGATTGCTGCCGCCGTGTGTAGGTGTTGCGGTAAAAGTCACCGTCAGCCCGCCATTCCACGGGGGCATGTTGTCGGCGTTTATGGTTACTGTGGGGCTGAGAATTGGTTGTACCGTGATGGTTATATCGTTGCTGGCATCTGTCATCGGGCTGCTGCATTTGGTTGTTTCCGTCATATCGCAGCGCACGATGTCGCCATTATTTAACGTGCTTGTGTTGAATACCGTAGTTGTATTGCCTGCGGCTATGCCGTTCACATACCATTGGTAGGCAGGCGTGCCCCCGTGCAGGTTCGGGTAGGCGGTAAACTGCACCTGCTGCCCGTTACAGATAGTAGCGCCGGGGCTGGCGGCAATGGCCACAAAAGGTAAGGGGTTGATGGCAATATTCGTATAGGCCGTGTCCGAGCTACACCCGCTTACCGTTACCACAAGGCTGTAGCTGCCCGTATCGCCAAACTGCATATTAGTTCTGGCGGGGTTTTGCTGGTTCGATGTAAAATTGCCAGCCCCCTTCCAGTAATAATTACCTGTGGCATTGGTACTGAGGTTCAGCGTTTCGCCCACGCACAGGGGACTGTTATAACTGATATTCGGCAATGTGGGTGTCTGGTTAATGGTGGCATAAATACTGTCTTTATAACTACACCCGTTCAGCCCCGCCGTCATCCTGTACCAGCCTGTTGCTGCCGTAGTGCTGTTGGCTATATAGCTGTTTTGCGTATTGGCACTGAAACTGTTCGGCCCTACCCAGTTGTAGCTTGCTCCTGTCGAAGATGTTGTTGAATTAAGGTACAAAGTATCACCCGAACATCCGGGGCTGCTGGTGCTCAGCGTCACCGCATTGGGTTGAGGTTGTACTGTTACGGTTACAGTATCTTTCGCTGTGCAGCCGTTCAGGTCGGCGGTTACTATATAGTCACCGCTCATGGCTGTTGTTGTGTTCAGCCTTACCGGGTTTTGTGTAGATACCGAATAGCTGCCCGGCCCGGCCCAAGTCCAGCTTAGCCCGCTAGTGCTGCTGCTTGCATTCAGTTTCAGCGTATCGCCGGCGCAGAGTGGTGTGTTGGCGGAGGCCACTACATTAGCAGGTGTAGGTTTTACCTGCACCTGGAAAGTATCCCTGCGGGTGCAACCGTGTATCTGCATAGTGAGGTAGTATGTGCCTGCCAGGTTGGCGGCCGCGTTGGTAAATGAATTGTTCGCATTGGTGGAACTGAAACTGTTCGGCCCCGTCCAGAGAAAGGTAGTGCCGCTTACCCCGCTTGCCGCTGATAAGGTAAGGGTACTGCCAGCACATACCGGGCTGTTGGTACCTGCACTACTGCCGGAGGTAGCTACATTGCCTATACGTATATTAACGATGTTATCCCTCGATGTATCCACGCCGCTGCCGGACACCACCCTTATCCTGTACCCGCTGCCGTTGGGGGTATTGGGCGGTATCACGCAGGTCATAAACCCTCCCCATTGGGTAGTTTTGCTGCCGATATTGACCGGGCTAGCGAAACTACCCGAGGCGTTAGACAACTGGGCCGTAAACACATTGTTTACCCCGTATTGGTCGGGCGTGATGTATTTTATCTCTATCGTATCGCCCGCGCAGAGCAGGGTATCGTTAAATATTACCGAAAAGGAATCCAGCGCTTTGACCACTACCGAATCAAGATAATAGTAGGCATACCTTTGGCCCAAGGCTGTCGGGCCGCTGCGGAGGGTATCAATATTCATATTGGTATAGTTGAGGAAGCAGCCGATGACGATATTTTTATAAGCGCTGTCTGCTGTGAATGTATCAATCAGCCGGGTCCAGTTTTGCGTGTCAGATATAATGCCATAGCCGGAATACAATACCTGGGGGTTGATGCTTGTAAGGTTATTCGCATGTACCGTGTCCGGGCCGTTATCATAAAAAAAGACGCCTATCCCATCCGTTGCGTAGAACGAGGTATCGGCCAATGATACGGACAGTGATACTTCGTAATTAACATGCGGCTGTAGGGGAATAATTTCAGAATGTAAGGCCGTTTTTATGGCATAATTATTCCAGTAATAATTATGAGTAGTAATACCGGTATAGGCAGAGCCGCTTACCGGGTATTGGTAGCCGAACTGGTTAGTTTGACTATTCCGACAAAGGTGATAATAATAAGAATTCCCCGGTATATACTGGTTATGATCTTTCCAGCCTGTGCATGCATTAATCGGTGTAGAATTGTTACATGCACCATTATATTGTTCGAAATTCCCGTTGGTCAAGTGGTTGTACTGGCCTGTGGAAATGATTGGTAACATTAAACACAGTAGGAAATATGTAATGGTGTGCTTCATAAGCGGGAAGTATGATATTAAAGATAATCAAAATAGAGAATAATATTTCCTGCAAATTTTGATACCTGAATGACTTTGAGCAAGTGCATGGCATACAGTAATACCATGGCCATTTTCTGCCCATTATATATTTGCCTTTTCTAACTTAACTTTAATACACTAAAAACTACCTTATGAAACAATCATTGATAGCCGTCATCACTTCAGTATTTGTTATCAGCCTGTTCAGCGTTACAGCGCTTACCTCGTGCAGGAAAGAAAAAAGCTGCTTCAGCCAATCGCTGAAGGATGCGTATAAAGACAAGTTCTGCACAGCGGATTGCCCCGGCGTAGTGGGTTGCGACGGAAAAACCTATTGCAATAGCTGCGAAGCGGCCAGGCAAGGGATAGCAGTGATAAAGTAACCACGACAGCCGCTTACAGGCGGCTGCATTGTTATCAAAAAACCAATTAACAGCCTACTCCTTCACTACCCTACCCGCCACTACACCATTCACCCTTACTATATACATTCCGGATGCAAGAATGCTTACATCGACACTACCCTGTGCTGTCAGGAGTTGTCTCCTGGCACACCTCCCCAGCACATCTATCAGTTCAATAGCGCTGCCTGCCTCAACACCCTCTATATACAAAATGCCTGATACAGGGTTGGGATAAATTTTAAAACATTCTTCCTTAACAGTTTCGGTAATGCCATTGACAAATGGATTGCACCAGTCGTAATGATAGGTTGTTTTCTGCGAGCAGCCGCCTTCATAAAAGTTCAGGAGTTCCACGCGGGTGGGTATCACCGATAAAATAAATTGAACCGAGTCGCAGGTATCGCAGCCGCTCAACAGGTTGGCCGGGGGGCTTATGTTCCAAAATCCGGCAATGGCTTCACGGTGGCTCTTGCGGAGGATAGTGTCCCCTATGCAATTAGTCATTTCTATATTGTAATGCATGTAACAGGTGTCAAAAACCTCCACAACGGTAGTTGCAGTATCCGACAGGCCGGTAATAGTATCTGTTGCAACAAGCTTTATAGACTGCAGGTCGTAACAAGGCTCGTACAGGACAACGGAATCGTTGACAGCAGCAGAATAAAACACATCGTTGACGAACCATTTATACGCCTGGCTGCCTGTAGACTGGTTGGTGAGTGTAACTGTGCCACCGCTGCACACTTTGTGCCGGCCCGCCGAGAAAGCAGCAACGGGCTGCGCATCCACGGTACAACAACTTGCCAGCATAGCCACTGCTATACATTTTACAGAATAAAACATAGTGCAGTTATTAGTTTCAGAAGCATAAACTAAGTTCCGGCAATTCCGGGTAGCGGAATCATAAAAAAACCTAATTACTGTCATAGAAAAATTTGTTTTTGAGGAACACCTGGCAGCTAAACGCAACAGCCGCCCTATGGGCGGCTGTCATACTATGAAGAAGTGTTTATATACTTATTTCTTCACCATGCCATTAAATACATCCTCGTTTACTTTAACGGGGTATTTGTTGCGCAGCTTTTCGTTCCATGTTTTTTCCAGGTGGTCCTGGTACTCGGCTATTACATAACCACGGGCTTCATCCAGTGTTTTGGTAGTGCCGTTTTCGTGTACCTCGGCGGCATATACTACAGTATATGTGCCGTCTTCGTTTTTCTTAGGTTCGGTAGCCTTGCCCTGCTGTATAGATGATTTAGGGAAATCTTTGAACTTGGCGAACTCATAATAGCCCTTCTGTATGCTCACTGCACCGGGGTTTTTATCCGTATTCAGCTCTTTGGCTATTTTTTCATCCGTCATGTCCTTCTTGCCTATCAGCTTCAGCCCTGCTTTCATATCTGCCTCTGTTTTGAAAGTATAAACCGACCCCCTGAAACCAGACTGCCATTTGTACTTGCCGTTCTGCTGATTGTAGAAATTTTTCAGACCCGTGCTGTCTTTAGATGCCTTGCCCCATACATTGCGGTCCATTAGTTCAAACAGCATAATGCCATCGCGGTATTCGTTCATCAGGTTTTTAAACTCGGGCTTTTCGTTCATCAGGTTCTGCTCTTCTATATCCATCACTACGGTTTTTACGTAGTTATCGTATATATTCTGGAAGATAAGTTCCTTGGGGCCCATTACCCTGCCCTGGGTTACATTCTCCGCATAGGTCAGCAGGTCCGATGCTTTGTATTTATTGCCTTTCAGCTCAAACATGGTTTTGTCCGTACCATTGAAATCTTTGGCGGCAAACTGGTTGGCGTTTTTACCGGTATCCGGTATGTTGGCTGCAAACCATTTTTTTGTTTCATCTATGTTAGCAGGGTACTCTTTGAAGTTGTTCTTCTCTTTGATGTTATTGAAAAACGTTTCGCGGGCTACCTGTGCACGAT
>JACFNS010000066.1 GCA_019454705.1 Taibaiella sp.
ATTCTGTTCATTGGTCTTTTGCGCAGCTGTAGCGAATGCCCAAAGCAATTTTTATGTGGACAACGACAGGACGTTCTTCGGTGGTCTTGTAGCAGGTGCGAATTTTGCGCAAGTTTCCGGAGATAACTACCGGGGGTTTGATAAAATAGGAATGAATGTAGGTGGGAAAGTATATTTACCACTTACTTCAGAGATTGTTGCCAGTATTGAGATTTTATATACACAAAAAGGCAGTGTAGGCAAAGACATAACTACCGCCGGCGCTGTGCAGGGGGTAACGGTAAGGGATTATGCAATATCACTTGATTATGCAGAAGTGCCGGTAATGATTAATTACTTTTTTCCCAGCAAGACACATGTTGGAGCGGGTATATCTTATGGCCGTTTAGTGAGGTCGGCTGAAAAAGGGATTACAACACCTGATCAGAAATTTGACCCCGCCAAATACCCTTTCAGAAAGTCTGCATTTGACTTCATTTTAGACGGTAATCTGCGAATCAGGAAAGGATTGTTTTTAAATCCCAGGTTTCAGTATTCTTTGATTAAACTAAGAGATGAGAAGAATATAGCCCCGTATTTTTATGGTAGCTCCCAATTCAGCATGGTGTTTGCACTCAGACTGGCATATTTCTTTGGTATATAGCTTTTCTTAGCGTTTCTTTTCAACCTGCTTGCCTAACTTTAATGTATGAAGATAGCCATAATTCAGGCAATTTTGATTGTTCTTGCACCATGTTTTACTGCTACTGGCCAAGAGAAAAGCCACTTCTTTTCTCCAGATAAAGAGCAGGTGTTCTACGGAGGTTTTACGGCCGGAGGCAATTTTTCTACAGTAGATGGCGATAACTATGGCGGGTATAAAAAGGCAGGCTTGGTTGCCGGGGGAACGGTGTATGTGCGTTTGCTACCCAAATTGCTTACCAATGTAGAGCTGCTATACAGCATGAAAGGAAGCAGAGGAGTTGCCTTGAAGAATTCTTCCTATACAGGTGATTTTTTCGAGCGTTACTGGCTGGACCTTAATTATGTAGAAATTCCCCTGATGCTGCATTACACTTTTACTCCCCGCTGGCATTTAGGCGCAGGGGCGGCATATGCACAGCTTATCAATGCTAAGGAGGAGATATACACTGACCAACCGGTGACGATTGACCCTGCAACAACGACATTTAATTCTACCGACATCAATTTTGTAATAGGCGGGGGATGGCAGATAGGTGATGGATGGTTCCTGATGGGAAGGTATCAACGATCGTTAAACTCAATACGTAAGCCACAAAACATACCGATTTGGCAAAATTCCTTCAGGCAATTTAATGATTTGTTCAGCCTGCGGCTGATGTACCTGATAGATTAGGGAGTTTAATCTACTTTTATTTGTTGGAGGTTGCTGTTCAACTCAACAGTTTTCTCATTTGCCTGGTTATACATTTTTTTGTTTTCCAGTGCGTCACGGCCGGTTTTGCTGTTTTCGACATCAGTTGCTTGTTGCCCCACATTCTTTATCGCTGTTGTGATAGTGTCCAGGTAACCGCTCACAGGCTTTTCCGCCCATTCCGCTATTGTGGTTTCGGCGTTTTTAATTGAAGTGTTGAGTTTGCCCCGGTTGTTATGTGCCGTTTCCGATTGCCTTTTTAAACTATTTATCAGGCCTACCGCTTTGGATGCTGATGCTTCAATACTAGTGAGCTGTCCCCGGTAATGGTTCATGCTTTGCTCTATACGCCTGATGTCGTACTGGGTTTTCTCTATCAGGCCGCTGTCTATTTTCCTGTTGAAGCCTGAAAAATTTTTGTCAGCTGTATTCAGTATATATTTGGTTGATTCAATAATGGGGTTTATCTGGTCGCTCATATCCATTACAGTCGTGTCGTATTTGCCAATAAGGATACTTTTGTGTTTCAGTATGTTTGTACCATTTCCCAATTCAAGGAATACCATTTTATCACCTCTCAGGTTATTGGAGGCTAAAACAGCAGTAGTGCCCTTTGTCAGCCTGGTTTTCTTGTCTATAGATAAAGTCACTCTTACCTTCTCTCCGCCATTCAGTTTTATCTGGCTTACTTCGCCCACCTTCACACCATTTATGTAAACAGGGTTAGCTATTTGCAGAGCATGTATATCATCGTAGAAGGCATAGTAGTCATAGTCCTGGTAAACTAAGTAGGCATACTTATACACAAGAAATCCTGCTATCGCCACCAATATAATGGCTAGTGTAAGCCACCCTCGTTTTTTCGTCTTAGGTTGCATGAAGTCGTCAGGCGTAAAAATACGGTTTTGTGACACCAAAACCGTATTTGTAGAATATAAAAATAGCCGGACAGTAGAGACCGGCTATTTTATGTTATTTTAAATGATTACTATCGTAACCACTGGTTGCGAATCTCGCCCTCTCCTACATATTGTATAGTAAGCAACTCAGGCACAGAGTTTAGTGCACCAAAAAGTCCTTCAAATTTAACATCAATGTATTTTTCATCAGCTTTAACAACTTCTACAAGAATTCTGCCATCGCTTCTCCAAATGGTATCGAGTACTTCTTCCGGAAAGTCTTTTTTCTTGTGAAACGTAATGCTGACAGCCTTCGAAGTATCCTTGTAAATACCCACACCTTGATAGTCGGGTATGGTCATGTAAAAACTATACGTTTTTTGACCACGTGGAAATTCATAAGCAAGGTCAACGACAGTTTTGCCATTTATTACCTTTTTTGTGGCTTTTGCAGCGGCGGTGCCTATATGTTGGGATTTGCCCATGAAAAAAGAAAGTTTGGAGATATCTTCGGAATAACTTGCTTTGTCATACCCCCCCTTATTCTGTTTCATGTCCGGTGCTGCGGTGTAGTAATCCGGCCCTGAATATTGGCTGCAAGATGCCAGGCTGACAGATGCTATGATTAAAAATATTTTTCGCATAATAGTATTTCTTATGTTGTACAGTTTGTTGTTTGTGTTTAACGTACCAGCGGTTTATCCCAGCTGAAGGCCATAGGCATGATAATAACTGACAGGTTGTACCCAAGTGGCCCTGAATATTGCCGGCTGAGCATTCCTACTGCTGTGCTCGCTTCTGGTGACTTATAATCAATCAGGTTGTAATTGCCCAGGTATGCGGTGCCTCTTAGTTTAAAAGCAAAACCGAATACAAACCCAACCTCAGCTTTTATAAATGGTACCGCCCTTATCAATGCTTCGGCATTTGTATTGTCGTCAACCGTAATATACGTTGTGGCAATACCTGCACCTGCAGATAGCAATGTACGGTTGTCCTTGCTCAGGGTGGCATCACCGCCAAACTTATAGTTGAAACTAATGGGGGCAGATGCCATCATAAATGGTATAGTTTCTGCTATTTGCAGATCCTTGTAGCCAAGCGGTAGTATTATAGTGTCGTAGGTTATTGCTCCGGTTAAGATATTAGCTTCTATATCCAGGCAAAACATACTCTTATTGTTGGGCATGGCTAATGGAACTGATACGCCCAGGTATCCTGAAAGAGATTTGGTTATCCTTGCCTGTGCAGTAAACGTTGTATCCAGTTCTTTCCCGTTTATTTTATCCCTGAAGTCATAGCCATCATAGTAAATTGAGTCTCTGACACGCATGGTCATGGGGTTGCTCATGAAATGCCAACCATACACACCCAGATATATGCGCTTGTGTAGCGCCATATCAAATCTTTTTTCTTTGCTTTCGTTTTTGCGGTACCTGTTAAGGCCTGATATAAACTGGGCCTCGCCGGGGAGGTAAGACAACAAAAATACGGCCAATAAACACCAGGCAGCTTTATTTCTCATTGTGTGTATCATTGATTTGTAGCTAAAATAGTCTAAAAAGCTGTTTTAACAAATAGTTGGCAGCTTATGTTAGGGTTTTGTTTCAGGAAAAAGCACGGTAGCAGCTTTTGTAAGACATTTTTACCTGTTTTTACGGCTTTGTTTATAGTTTTTATGTCCAGTACTTATGGGTGGTTTGTGGCAACTGCTCCATACAATCACTGTCATAAGTAAGAACGCTGCCATGGTTATAAATTTTCGCATGCCGGATGGTTTTTAATACTTAGTTGAAGTTAAAAAATATTTATGATTTACTATCGCCCCAACCAATTTGCCTGATATCTGTTATAGAAGCATAAAACATTTTATTATGAGATCTATATTGTATTTGATAGCAGTTATCCTGATTATAGGTTGGTTATTAGGCTTCTTTTTCTATAGTGCCGGGCAGATCATACACATTCTGTTGGTTATAGCTATAATAGCCCTTATCTTAGGGGTTATCAGGAGGGCTTGATACGCCTCTTGAAAAATAAATGCCAAATGAAGTTTTCAATGAGGTATATAGTGCCACTAATTGTGGTAGTCATGTTTTCCTGCAAAAGGGAACAAAAGAACATCTATAATCCTTCTAAGGTAAAGAAACTCGATAGGGTATTTATACTGACAGAAACTAAAGGATTCAGGCATGAATCAATAGACGCAGGTTTAGCCATGTTCAACAAGCATGCCGGTATATGGGGTATAGAAATAACACATGCCGATGAAAGTAGGGATATGGCAGAGCATGACTTACATAAATATGGCATCATAGTGTTGCTTAATACGACCGGAGATATCTTTACAGAAGACGAACAGGTTCAATTGCAGGACTACCTTTCAGACGGTGGGGCTATACTTGGTATACATGCGGCAGCCGATGCGGAGTATGATTGGCCATGGTATGGGCAAATGCTGGGAGGATGGTTTCATAGCCACCCGGATATACAGCATGCTAAATGCACAGTAGCTGATGCACAACATCCGCTTGCTAAGGATTTGCCAGTGATATGGAAGCGTACTGATGAGTGGTATAATTTCAAACAACTATCCGATCAAAATAAAGTTATTCTGCTATTGGATGAAACAAGTTATAATGGCGGTATACATAACAGCAATCACCCCATAAGCTGGTGCAGAGAGTGGGGTGGAGGAAGAGTTTTTTATACAGGAATGGGACATACTGTTGAAACATATAACGAAGAACTGTTCCAGACCCATATAAGAAACGCCATACAATGGCTCAGACTTAAGGATTAAATTTTAGGCCCGAGCCTCTGCTTAATAAACCTGTTAGCAGGCATTTCATAGAACTTGTAAATGAGTATACTAAAGGTAAGTGATATGCCAAAAATGATGAATGCTGCGTTGTGATTAACAGGAAGCATATGTTGTAAGAAGCTGAATTTTTGAGGCAGATAGTGGTAATACCTCAATACCAACATATGTATCATATAAAACCCAAAACTGATTTCGCCTAAAAACACGAGGCTGGCGTTGGACAGCATATCGGAGATAAAACCCCTGGCATAGGCAAATGTATATATCAGGACTATCATAGGCGGCCAGTAGTAGCACGAGTATCTGAAACCCTGTGGTACATTATCGTGGAAGTAGATAAATACTGCGAGGAACACGATTGACCCGATTTCAGCCAGGTTTGCGACTTTCCTGTTATTCAATATCTCTATGTCCTTCCGTTTCCGGTAAACACGGTATAGCATTTTGCCGATAATAAAGTCGCCCAGGCGCAACAGTGGGTTGATGTAAAAGTACTTCTCGTGGTAGGTTTCCTTTACCAGCAACAATGATAATGGAATGAGCAGGATGAGCACGGGTAAAAACTTGAGATATCTCCTATGCAGCATCAGGAACACCAGGAACGGGAACATAACATAGAAGAACCATTCGTCGGAAATACTCCAGGAGACGGAGTTGAAATAGAAGTATATATCGCTGGAGGGTACAAAGCTTTGAATCAGGAAAATATTCAGCACAAACCGGTTAATCCATTCGGTGGAATCCCCTTTGAATGACAAGGGTATGGCTATTAACAAGGTGAGCAGGTGCAGAGGGTATATACGGGCGAAACGCGCCAGCCAGAACTGACTGAACTTAATTTGCCCGCCCAGTATTTTGTCGTGATAACTGTACCCCAATACAAACCCACTCAGAATGAAGAAGAAACTAACCCCGATATACCCCTCGTAAAAAATGTCATCGTACAACTGGCGGTAAAAGGGAGATTCATCCTGCAAAAACCACAAATGGCTAAGGAATACCATCATGGCGAAGATGAACCGTAGAGAGGTGAGTGGCTTTATCATATGCGCTATCGGGGCCTTGTCAGGGTTTTCTTTGCTTTTAGAAATACATTAAAAATAGTCCTGTTGGTATAGGTTTTGCGCAGGTAATGGCTCACAGGCATCTCAAAGTACTTATGGACTATTATAGCCAGGCCAAGCGTGATGAAATACAGTATGATGGCGGCGATATAGTTGAGCGGCAATATGGTGAATTCGGCCTGCAGCATGGTATAATACCTGATAACCAGTATATGCAACATGTAGAAAGCGAAGCTGACATCGCCCAGGAATACAAAGAGCCTGTGCGACATGATGTCTGATATAAAGCCTTTGGAATAGGAAAACACATAGACCAGCAGAGCCATTGGAGGCAGGTAGTATAAGGAATACCTGTAACCCATGGGTATACTCTTGTAAAAGTAAAGGAACCCAAACATAGTCAGCATCGTAAACACTTCGGCAATATTGGCGAAACGCCGGTTGTTCAGGTACTCGCTATCCTTTCTTTGCGCGTACAAGCGGTACAACATCATACCTACTATAAAATCACCCAATCTCATAAGCGGGTTGACATAAAAGATAGCATGGTGCAATGCTTCTTTGGTAAGCGCTATGCCTACCGGCACCAGTATAATATAGGGCATTATGACAGCCCAACGCAGTTTCTTACGTGTGAAGAGCAGCACCAATACAGGAAACACTATGTAAAAGAACATTTCTGTGGAAATACTCCACGACACGGCATTGAAGGTCAGGTAATATCCATCCGACGGTATAAAACTCTGCAGCAGCAGTAAGTTGAGCAGCAGCTTATCTACCCAGCTGATGATATCTGTATTAAACGACAGAGGTATAGCCAAAACTAATGTCAGGAAGTGCACAGGATATATGCGGGCTACGCGCGCTACCCAGTAATTGGTGAAGCTAATCCTGTCTTCCAACAGCTTTTGCCCGTAGCTATAGCTCATGATAAAGCCACTGAGTATAAAAAAGAAACTTACTCCTATAAAGCCTTCCTTAAAGATGTTCTTGTGGATATATGCCACTGTAGGGTGGTCATACTCCAAAAACCACAGGTGGCTGGTGAATACCAGCACACTGAAGAAGAACCTTAGAGATGTAAGCGGTTTTATCATGCCACTGAATACTCAATAACGGCACAATTTATAGGAACCGTTTAAATGATTATCATGGCATTAGCCTTAATAACATCTGTATTAACATTTCCCTGTTATGAGTAGAAATAACAGGGCGAAAACTACGCCCTGTTTAATTTCTTGTTAAATACGTTAGCTCAATCCTTCTATCTCGCCATTCACCAGCTTTATATGGTTGGCCTGGGGGTCTTTGGGCAGCCCCGGCATACGCATGATATCGCCTGCCACAGCTACTATAAAGCCCGCCCCTGCATTGATGACCACATCGCGGATGGTGATGTTGAACCCTTCGGGCGCGCACACCTTTTTGGGGTCGTCGCTGAAGGAATACTGCGTTTTGGCAATACAAACAGGCAGTTTGCCCCAGCCCGCTTCTTCAAACGATTTGAGCCTAGTAAGCGTGCCAGCACCAAATGTTACACCTTTGGCCCTGTATATCTAGGTAGCTATCTTTTCAATCTTTGTGCGCAGGCTGTCATCGTCTTCGTAGGTGAAGTTGATGTCTATTGACGGCTTTTTTTCTACAACTTCAACCACTTTTTCCGCCAGTGCCGCCGCGCCTTTGCCACCCTCGGCAAAACCGTTGTTGATAGCAAATGCCACACCATGGCTGCCGCACCATTGTTCCAGGTGGCTTACTTCTTCCTCCGTATCAAAGTGGAATTTGTTGAAAGAAACGATAACGCTCTGACCGAAGTTTTTCATGTTTTCGATATGCCTCTGCAGGTTGGGCAGGCCGGCTTTCATCGCATCCAGGTTGGGCTTTTTGATGTCATCGGCATGTACGCCACCGTGCAGTTTGAGCGCGGCGGTAGTTACCACTATAATGGTAGCCTTTGGCCTGAGGCCTGATATGCGGCATTTGATGTCCAGGAACTTTTCAGCGCCCAGGTCGCTGCCGAAGCCTGACTCTGTTACCACGTAGTCGTTACAACTCATGGCCATTTTGGTAGCCAGTATAGAGTTGCAGCCGTGGGCTATGTTGGCAAACGGCCCGCCATGTATGAATGCAGGAGTATTCTCTGTAGTCTGCACCAGGTTGGGCAGTATCGCTTCCCTCAGCAGCACCACTATTGACTCAGCAACACCCAGATCTTTTACCGTAAAAGGTTCTTTGCCTCTATATCCAAGCACTATGCGCTCGATGCGCGCCTGCAGGTCTTCTACACTGGCAGACAGACAGAACAGCGCCATGATTTCAGATGCGGGGGTAATGTCAAAACCCATCTCCTGCGGTATGCCATTGGCGCTGCCACCCAACCCACTCACCATATAACGCAGCGAGCGGTCGTTTACGTCCAGCACACGACGCCATACTATACGGTCCAGCGCCTTGTCTGTATTCCTGTTATTATATTGATAGTTGTCCAGCAGGGCGGCTATCATATTGTTGGCACAGGTAATGGCGTGCATATCGCCTGTAAAGTGCAGGTTGATATCTTCCATAGGCAACACTTGGCTGTAACCACCACCTGCAGCACCACCTTTCATGCCGAAGCAGGGGCCCAGGCTGGGCTCACGCAGGGCTACAGCAGCTTTCTTGCCGATATAATTCAGCCCCAGCGATGTGGCTACGCTGGTAACGGTTTTGCCTACACCCGCCTTGTTGGGGGTAATGGCTGTTACCAGTATCAGGTTGCACTTTTTAATATTTTCCTCGTTCAGGTAGTTCAGCGGCACTTTGGCTTTTGTACGTCCGTAGGGGATTACATCTTCGGCCTTAATACCCAGTTGTTCCGCGATTTCTGTAATGGGCTTCAGTTTGGCCGCCCTTGAAATTTCGATATCTGATAGCATATGTACTGTGAGGTTTTAATTTTTTTTGACGGACGAATATATTAATAATAATGGGGAATATAAGTAGTAAGTGGTAAGTAATAAGTAGTAGGTCGTGAGTTTTTTGTTTTGCCCGGTGCTCCCGGTAAAAAAGCCCTTGTGCCAGAGGAGAAAATCCACTGTTTTTGTGCTAAAATGTTCATTTTGTTCCCAAAGTGTTGCCGGATTTCCAAAAAAGTAAAACCGCACATTTTTGCAAGTGATTGATTATGAGCGTTTTGGAGATTGTGTTCCATTTTGTTTCCATGTTCCTCGATTAATTTTTTTCTGACTCATCCTGAAAAAGGTTTACAGATTGGAGGGAGAATCCTGTAATGAATATGCCGATGTGAGTTTTCATATTGATGGTGGTTTATTGTGTTGTTTGGCATA
>JACFNS010000067.1 GCA_019454705.1 Taibaiella sp.
GAGGTGGAAGTAATACCAGCTGAAGTGTTTTTTGCTAAAAAATAATATGCTAAAACAGCGCGAAATATATTAGACGGTCTTAATCGAAATTAAAAAATCAGTCCCCGGATAAACACTTTCACTGAATTCAAAGCCAGGCCGTTCGGAAATACCGGATGGCTTTGGTGTTTGATAACGGTGGTCTATCGATAAATTCTGATTTGTAATTTTAAATAATGATTATTTATTGTAAATTTGTAGTAGTAAATATTGTGCCATGAGTACACCCAAACCCTGCATTACCTCTGTTGTTTCACTCTTGAGTCAAATCCCGGCTACCCTGCCTGGACTTTTGCGCCTACCCACAAAAAAGATACAAAACGATACAAAACGACACTAACCCTAACAAGTATGTTCAAAAAACGAGCAAAACAGAACCATGTAGAACCAAATCATCGAAACCGATGAAAATCAGGCCGAAAACGGAACTAAAAAGAACTATTCGGACAAATCAGGCCAATTGTATAGTAAAATAGTGCATATGTGAAGTGCTTATGCAACCATTGCCATTTTTTGGCATTGGCTATTTATCAAATTAAATACTTTTGCACCATGAAAAAATTGGATATACTGGCCATAGCCGTTCACCCCGACGACCTGGAGCTGAGCGCCGCCGGTACACTGATAAAACATGTACAGATGGGCCAGCAGGTGGGTATTATCGACCTGACCCGTGGCGAACTGGGCACCCGCGGCACCCCTGAGCTGCGCCTGCAGGAAGCCCGTGCTGCAGCCGACATCATGGGCATAGCAGTCCGCGAAAACCTGGGTATGGCCGATGGTTTCTTTCAGAATGATAAAGAACACCAGCTGAAACTGGTGGAATATATACGCAAATACCGCCCCAATGTGGTGATTGCCAACGCATTGGAAGACCGCCACCCCGACCATAGCCGTGCCGGCAGGCTCATTGCCGATGCCTGTTTCCTGGCGGGGTTGTCCAAAATCAGCACCACCCACAATGGCGAGGAGCAAACTGCATGGAGGCCAAAAAGGGTGTACCATATGATACAGGACCGTTTTCTGGAGCCCGACTTCATTGTGGACATATCTTCGACTGCAGCCACCAAGATGGAGGCCATCAAGGCTTACAAGAGCCAGTTTCATGATCCCAACTCGGCAGAACCCATAACATATATAGCCGCCGGAGGCTTCCTGGATAAGATAGAACACAGGGCGTCTCTGTTAGGCAAGCGCATAGGCGTGGCATATGGTGAGGGCTTTATCTGCGAAAACACCCCCGGTATAGCCAGCTTAGACAGCCTGCTGCTGCCAGAATTGGCTTAATTGAACTTTTTATGAAAATAATTTTGCCGTTACGCAAAAAAAAATGACCTTTGCAGTCCCAAAAAATCTAAAGTATGGCACGTGTTTGTCAGGTAACAGGAAAAAAACCAATAACTGGTCATAAAGTATCTTTCTCTAACAAGAAAGCAAAACGCCGTTTTCTGCCCAATTTACAGGTAAAGCGCTTTTTCCTGGCCGAAGAAGACCGTTGGATAACATTGAAATTGTCAACAGACGCAATGCGCACTATCAATAAGAACGGTTTGTTGTCTGTTGTAAAAGATTTGCGCGCTAAAGGCGAAAAAATTTAAATAAAGAATAAACTCCATATACAATGGCGAAGAAAGGAAACCGCGTTCAGGTTATTTTGGAATGTACAGAGCATAAAGGTACCGGTTTGGCCGGCACCAGCCGTTATATTACTACCAAAAACAAAAAGAACACCCCTGAGCGTATCGAACTGAAAAAGTATAACCCTCTGCTGAAGAAGGTAACCGTTCATAAAGAAATTAAGTAATTTTTAAATATATTTAGTCATGGCAAAAGCGGCAAAAACGGCGATAAAATCTGACGCTAAAGGTGGTGCGGAATCTAAGAACTATACAAAGGTGATTAAGACTGTACGCAGCCCTAAGAGTGGTGCATATACCTTTAAGGAGGCTATCGTGCACAAAGACAAAGTGAAAGATTTCCTGGCAAAATAAGTCGGCCTCTGTAAACTACAGGACTTATAAACGAATTACTATTAAGAGCTGCCCAACCGGGCGGCTTTCTTGTTTTCAGTCATTCTGTCAATATGGCATTGTGACATGGGTTGGAACAATGCTTGCAGGTATATTGGTGCAAAAAACAATAGAATAAACTATGCAAGAGAAAGGTACCATTTCCATTCACACCGAGAATATTTTCCCCATTATCAAGAAGTTCCTATACTCAGACAATGAGATATTCCTGAGGGAGCTGGTGGCAAACGCTACAGATGCTACTCAAAAATTAAAGCGCCTGTCGTCGCTGGGTGAATTTAAAGGCGAATTGCCTGCTCCTTTGATAGAAGTGAAACTGGACGAAGAAGCTAAAACGATTACAGTATCAGACAACGGCCTGGGTATGACGGCCGAGGAGATAAAAAAATACATCAACCAGATAGCATTTTCTGGTGCGGAGGAGTTTGTAGAGAAGTTTAAAGAAGCTAAAGATGCCAACGAAATCATAGGTAAGTTCGGCCTGGGATTCTATTCAGCCTTTATGGTGGCAGACAAAGTGGAAATCAATACCCTGTCTTATAAAGAAGGGGCTGAGCCTGCAAGTTGGGAATGTGATGGCAGCACAGAGTTTAGTATAGGGGTGGGTACTCGCACCACGGTAGGTACGGACATCATCCTGCATATCAACGAAGACTCTAAAGATTTCCTGGATGAATACAAACTGAAAGAAATTCTGGACAAGCACTGCCGTTTTTTACCTGTGCCTGTCAAATTTGGCACACGTACACAGCAGGTAGAAGATGGTGTGGATGAAGAAGGCAAAACGAAATATAAATCAGTAGAGGTAGATAATATTATCAACAATACCACCCCTATATGGACCAAGTCGCCTACCGACCTGGAAGATAAAGATTACCTGGATTTCTATCGCGAACTGTACCCCATGAGTGAAGACCCGTTGTTCTGGATACATCTGAACGTGGATTATCCTTTCAACCTCACAGGCGTGCTATACTTCCCCAAGCTGAAAAAGGATATGAACCTGCTACAGCAGAACAAGATAAAACTCTTCAGCCGCCAGGTGTTTATTACCGACGAGGTGAAGGAAATAGTACCCGAGTTCCTGATGCTGCTGCACGGTGTTATCGATTCGCCGGATATACCGCTGAACGTGTCCCGCAGTTTCCTGCAGGCAGACAGCAATGTGAAAAAGATTAATGGTTATATCACCAAAAAAGTAGGTGATAAACTGGCTGAACTGTTTAAGACCGACCGTGAAGGGTACAATAAGAAATGGCCGGATATTGGCCTGTTTGTGAAATATGGCATGGTAACGGACGAAAAATTCTATGATAAGGCAAAAGACTTCGCCCTGCTTACCAATACCAAAGGGGAATTCTATACACTCGAAGAATACAAAAACAAAGTATCGGCAGCGCAAACTGATAAGGACGGGCAATTGGTGTACCTGTATGCCAACGAGCCGGACAAGCAGGATTTCTATATACAATCGGCAGCCAAGCGTGGGTATGATGTACTGCAAATGGATTCACCCATTGACAAGCATTTTGTGAGCTACCTGGAATACAAGCTGGAAAAGACCAACCTAAAGCGTGTGGACTCTGATGTGATGGATAACCTCATTAAAACATCTGACGCGCCGGAGCATGTGCTAACAGAAGACGAAACCAAAAAGGTTAAAGAGATATTTGAGAAGGCTGTGACTAAGCCTAATATGAAGGTGGAGGTGGAAAGCATAAGCCCGGACGAACTGCCGGTAACTGTGACGATGGACGAAATGAGTCGCCGTATGAAAGAGATGGCAGAGATGAATGGTATGGCTATGTTTGGCGCTATGCCCGAGAGCTATAAGGTGGGCATCAACGGCAACCACACACTCATCAGCCGCTTGCTAAAAGCAGGTACAGAAGAAGAGCAGGTGCGTATAGCCCGCCACGCATTCGACCTGGCGCTGTTGTCGCAGGATATGCTTAAAGGCGAAGACCTTACCAACTTCCTGAACAGGAGTGTGGCGATGATGTAATCAAAAACAATTAAGCTAAGCGCAGGGGTTTACCTCCTGCTGCTTAATACTATCACTTATCTTTGCGCCCTATGCATTACGTGTCGGCTGAGGGGCTTACCAAATCTTACGGGGTTAAGCCATTATTCGAGAATATTACTTTCCACATTAGCGAGGGGGATAAAATAGCGCTTGTGGCGCGGAACGGCAGTGGTAAATCCACCCTGCTGAAGATACTGGCAGGTAAAGACGTGCCCGACAGTGGTAAACTGTGGGTACACAAAGATGTAACTGTTGCCCTCTTTGAACAGGAGCCGAAATTTGAAGAGCACTTGTCTGTGCTGGATAATATATTTCATTACAAGCACCCTGTGGCAGAAGCACTGCGTGAATACGAGGGCATTATGGAGCAGGCGGATAAAGACCCTGTGAAACTGGGTGAGGCATTGGCCAAACTGGACGAACTGGGTGCGTGGGATTTTGAAGCCAAGGTGAAGCAGATACTCGGCAAGCTAAACATACATAACCTTGACCAGCGGGTAGATACCCTGTCGGGCGGGCAACGCAAAAGGGTAGCACTGGCGCAGACGCTTATAGACATAGGTTTTGAGCACAAGCACGTGCTGCTGATAATGGACGAACCTACCAACCACCTGGATGTGGCAATGGTAGAGTGGCTGGAGCATTACCTGAACCAGGAAAAAGTAACCCTGCTCATGGTGACGCACGACCGCTACTTCCTGGATGCAGTGTGTGATGTGATATGGGAGATAGACGGCAGTGAGATGTTCACTTACAAAGGCGACTATGAAACTTACTTGGAAAAGAAGGCTGCACGTATAGAGAATATGCAGGCCAATATAGATAAGGCTAAGAATACCTATCGCAAAGAGCTGGAGTGGATGCGTAAGCAACCCAAAGCCCGCAGTACCAAAGCACAAAGCAGGATAGATAGTTTTTACGAGGTAGAGAAGCAGGCCAAGAAACGTATAGAGGACAACCAGTTGGAACTCGAGATGAAGATGAATCGACTGGGTGGCAAGGTGGTAGAGATGAAGAAGGTGTATAAAAGTTATGGCGACAAGGTCATCATGAAAGGCTTTGACTATACTTTCAAAAAAGGGGAGCGGACAGGTATTATAGGCAAAAATGGGGCGGGCAAATCCACCTTCCTGCAAATACTGCAGCAGCAGGAACTACAGGATAGCGGCAAGGTGAACATTGGCGATACAGTAGTCTTTGGCAACTTCTCGCAGCAGGGGCTGGAGATAAAAGAGGACATGCGCGTGATAGAATATGTGAAGAACATTGCTGAAAGCTTTCCGCTGGCTAAGGGCGGAACACTGAGCGCAGCGCAGTTCCTGGAGTTGTTCCTGTTTCCGCCGGAACAGCAGCATACGTACCTGTCAAAGCTAAGCGGGGGAGAGAAGAAGAGGTTGCAGTTACTCACTGTCTTGTTTCGCAATCCTAACTTCCTGATACTTGATGAACCTACCAACGACCTGGACCTGCCCACGCTGGCGGTATTAGAAAACTTTTTAGACAACTATCAGGGCTGCCTGCTCATCGTGTCGCACGATAGGTATTTTATGGACAGGCTGGTGGACCATATGTTTGTGTTTGAAGGGGATGGGTTGATACGCGATTTCCCCGGCAACTATACACAATACCGCATATGGCAGAAGGAGCAGGAGCGCAAAGAGGCGGAGGAACGTAAACTACAGGCCGTTGATACGGAGCAGTTATCTGCCACAGTTCTAGAGGCTGCTACGCAAAAGCCCAAAGAGAAAAAGAAGCTATCCTACAAAGAGCAGCGTGAATTTGAACAGTTGGAGAAAGACATTCCTGCATTGGAGAAAGAAAAATCAGAATTGGCTGAACGCATGAGCAGCAACATCCCCTACGAAGAACTGGAACAAATAAATAAGCGCATGATAGAAATAACCAACGCCCTGGAAGAGAAAGAAATGCGCTGGCTGGAGCTGAGTGAGTGGGTGTAAGTTATTCGTTCATATAAATAATGCCATAGTAGGTGAATTCCCCATCAGCATTCACAGCAGTTCCAAATTGTCCGGGGCACTCCTCAATATAGGCTAATCTGTCACCGGGCCGGCAAACAGCATGGTCGCCGCCGCGAATTAATTTTGACCTGATTACAAAATAGCCATCTATATCTGTAGTAAATGAAATTGATTGCCTGTCGCCTTTTCCCGCTATAGCACTTGTCGTTCTTTGACGAAAGTATACTAATTCAGTATTAGCAATCGGGGTTGAGTCTTCTGCGCTGTATATATGTCCTGCTATTATGTAGGTTTTGCCAAAATCTTGATATTTTGAACAGGAAACCATGAGTAAACTAAATAAGGTTATGATAAATGTATTTCTCAAGAGAAGTGGTTTGTGATTTTATAGCAATATTGATGCCATAAAAAAGCCCCGCATTTGCGAGGCTTAATATGTGAAAGTTTTTTTGTTGAATTATGGAGCTGCTGTTTCTGGTTTGTTTTCCAGTTTGTCAAAATCAAACAGGAGTGAGAAACGGAATGTATTAGACAGGGGATTCCTGTTAATGCCGCTGCCTGAAGGAACCAGGTAAGCGAAGTTCAGACCAAATACATTATAGCGTACACCTACACCAACTGTGAAGTATTTACGGTCACCTTTCAGTTTGTGCTCCCAGAAGTAACCGGCGCGTACGGCAAACTGCTGGCGGTACCAGTATTCAGCACCCGCTGATATCTGGAATTCCCTCAGCTCTTCGTTAAAGCCTCCCGGTGCATCGCCGAATGAACCCAGCATACCGGATACAACCGTCTTGTCAGGTATTGTGTAGTTAGGACCTGTAGTGGGATCAGTGTTTGTATCTATAGGGGTGGGTATCAGCAGCTTATTGATGTCAAGCGCGAAAGTAACAGCGTTATACGCATCGGCCTGGTAAGTGTATGCACCACCCAAACCCAGGTTGATGGGGATGAAATCTCTGCGAGTAGAAGTGTAGGATATTTTAGAGCCGACGTTGCTCAATACAGCGCCGAGAGCTACCGTGCCTGAGCGGAATTCGTCAATATCATTCTTTTTGCGGTAGTACACACCCAGGTCGGCGCCAAACGCATTACCGGGGCGGTATTCGATACCTGGAGTAGTGGCCGACAGGCCTGATGCAATAGCCGAGTTGATATACCTGAAGCTGATACCGGTTGACAGGTATTCAGACAGTTTGCGAGAATAACCTAAGTCCAGTGCAAACTCGTTGGGTTTACCTGTACCAATAGGATTGGCATTAATATCGGTATAATTGATTTCGCCCAGTGAAAAATAACGCAGTGAAGCGCTGATGCTCTGGTTATCGTTCTCGCCAAACTTGGCATAACCTGCCAGGTAAGCAAGGAATATATCCGGCACCAGGTCTTTTAGCCAGGGGGTATATGTAGCTGATACGCCGTATTTCTTGGCAGCGAATGGTAATTTGGCCACGTTCCAGTGTTGTGCGTTCGCATCGGGGTCAATGGCAATACCCACATCGCCCATAGCGCCGGAGCGTGCATCCGGAGAAATTCTCAAAAAAGGTACCGCGGGCGATACAGTGTTAACCGTACCTGATAAATTGGCCTGTGATGTCTGGGCCGTGGAAACAGTAGTAATTAATCCTGCTGCCAGGGTCAATCCTACAAGTGCAAAGCGTTTTGCCATTCTGTTATAATTTACTTTCAAGTTTTGTAAAGGTATCTGTTTTAGCCTATAGTAGGCCAAAATCAAGCTTTAAAACAAGGTTAAGAGCTGCAATTTAATGATTGCGAACAATATATTAACGCACTAACACCAGTTTTTGGTATGCAGTAGTTTCAATACCATTTTCTGTAGATATCATCATTCGGTAAATGTATATACCCGCTGGTAGTTTGGCGCCATTGTTATCCGTAGCATCCCAGGTTATTTCATTGCTGCGGCTGCCGGTGCTGATGAAATCCTGTGTAAGCTTGCGCACGAATACACCTGCGGTATTGTAAATGTTGATTTCGGCCTTGAGGTTCTCATCAGGGTGGTTATGTTCAAAAACGAAGTGTGTCAGATCCCTGAATGGGTTAGGGTAGTTCATCAGATTTTGCACCTTTACCACCTGTCCGTCAGCCACTACAAAGTCTACATGGCCTTCACCGGAATTGTTATTTACATCCCATGCTTTGATGGTAAACCTGTGTCTTCCATCGGGTATGCCCTCAACCGGGAAGTATAGATAACCCCTTTTATAGGTATTAGGCGCAGTTTCATAATAGTCATTCATATTGTATGGCTTCGATACATCACCATCGAGTATAGCCACCAGGTCGTGCCCAACGGAGTTGCCGGATACATTGATGCCTGTTTCATCTTCCAGGATAGCAAATAATGCGGTGTTGGAGCCTGTAAGCCCCCCGTTTTTAAAAAGGCTGTCTTTAATAAAAGCTTTTACCAGGGGGGGATTGTTCTCCAGGTTAGGGTTGTCAGAAAATCCCCCGATGCTTATTGTCGTATCCCGTCCTGCGGCATCTGTTTGACCATTATCTGCATAATAACTGATAGCGCCATTGCCCAACTCATAATTCAAGTCTTTAGGAGCTATGAAGGAGAAAGAAAAGTGTCCGTTATTAACCGTCGCTTTGCCTTTATAGATAGTATTGTTTTGAACTTTGAATGTTCTTTCATCCCCGTTTATAGTTTTTACCGTACGGGGCTTGTCGAAGATAGTGACTGACAGTGTGCCGTTGAAATAATCAAGTGTATTACCGTTCACATCTGTAACCTTGCCATCAATGTTGTATTCGCCGAGTGCGCTGATAGTGCTGACAGGTTGACCTGTAGCTCCATCTTTTACTGACTCTGTATGTATAAAGAACTCGGGAAAATTAGGCTCAAGTGCCGGGTCGCCCAATAAGGCGAATTTCCTGAAGTTTTCAATTACGCCGGCATCAACGCCGCCTGTATAGGCGCTGTTTTTACCTATACGCATGGCATCGCCAAATGTATTCCACTTACCATTGATATGCTGAAATTGTGCTGACAGAAATTCACGGTTCAGCATTTCGTTGGCGTATGCATAAACCAGGTGCGTAGTAGTAAGGGTGGCAATAACACCCCCATTCCATTTTAGCATTAGTTCTTCGCCTGAGGACACAAAAGATGGTTGGTCGAATTGGCCAAAGTCGCAGGTGGCTGTAATCATGAATGGCAACCTGTCAATATTCCTCCATTTGTTGTAGTCATCTTTGGTAACAATGCGTTCGTGCGCCAAAACGCTGGTATTTCCGTGCCCGCTGTAGTTGAGCAGGAACAGCCCTTTGAATATAC
>JACFNS010000068.1 GCA_019454705.1 Taibaiella sp.
AGAAACAAATCGGGCAGATACCCGCAGGAATAATATTGCACCGGAATAATATCATGATGGAAATATTCGGCGAGGTAATGATTGAAGGAATCCATTCGTTTCGCTTCATGCACATTAAATTTTTTCTTAGGATTCACTATATAACTGACAGTGCCTGATGTATATCTTTTCCAATTGCGTGTCAGATAATCTTTCGGGTTCTTAAGTTTATAAACTTCTGAATTATCTTTTGTCAGCAACACCCAATACACATGGTCTATCATGGGCAGGCTGTCGCAACGTATATATGCAATCTGTGCCAGGTAATCTTTATCCGCTGGCCTTATGCTCATCACATACGGACTGATAGCATCTTTCCCCCTCATATAAAAATAGGTGAGCAAATACATAAACGGCATGGGTCCGTCTGTAAAATCTGATGCCGCCCAATACTCATGACTTAGAAACTCGCCCTCCATATCCATATGGTCGTAAAAGCCGTTAAGGGGTATTTTGAGACTGTCTAAAGTTTTCTGGTTCACCGCATATTTCAGATGTATATCATACGAAACAGGCTTGCTATAGGACACTCGTTGACCTATACTATTGATACATACACCACACGCAACGAGTAAAAGAAATAACTTATTCACAGGCTATAGATTAGATGAACAATAAACATTATGAAGATAATGATTTATTACAATCCTAGTCTTTAGTATAGGAATTTTTAATACCCAATTCACTCAATATATCGTATATTTGTTGTAGTAAACCATATAACTCATGAATCCCCGCATTCACCATAAGCCACCACAAATGATATATTCATCCTCCCGCTCTCAAGGCGGTTTTTTTGTTCCCGGTATTTCCCCGGAAAAAACATGTGCAGAGTTAACAAAAGTTAACAAACTACTTCTAATCAGCTTATTATCAACGTCTTGCAAAGAAGTGCTATCAATTAAACCTGGTTCTGTGAGAGTTAACAAAAAACGAGTGGACTTACAACTTATTACTTACCTCTTACAACTAATTATAAAATGACAATCCTATTATAAAACTATCTATATCATATCGCTAACTTTATGTCCTGTTAAAAACACCGCTATGAAACGAGTATCTAAAAGTCAATCTTTTGCAAAAGGAAGCATGAAGAATAGGCTGCAAAACAAGTTTCTGAAGTTGCAGCGAGTTCCATCTGGCCTTTGTAAAAACAAATATTCTCAGATGAACAAAATATTTACCCTTATATATTTGGTATTAATGGCGCATAATGCGCAGGCTCAGCAAGTGCTGTTCAAAGAAACCTTTGAATTAATGCCGGGCCTCAATTTGTCGCAGGGGTGGAGTTCGGGTGGTTGGCGCACCAGCGAAATGTACAACCTGTATTGCTCTTACTCTTACGTACCTCAGTATAAATACTTCGCCAAAGTGGCTGCTATATCAGGCTGCTATGGAGAAAAGGGTGGACCTCGCAACAATAGTAATGTATTCTGTTATACCAAATCCATCAATCTCACAAGTGTACAAAAAGGCGCGTTTCTCAAATACGATTCTTATTTTAACCGGACAGCGGTCAACAATATACCCGAACGGGCTACGGTAGAAGTGTCTGTTAACGATGGCGCCAGTTGGACAGTTTTGCAGGTAGTCCCGCAGGGTAATACTGTGGATTCTTTCACCACCCAATATGTCAACCTCTCGCAATACCTGGGCTACGGCAATGTACGAATCGGTTTCCGCTACAGCGACCAGGGCCAGAACCAGAAGCTGGGTGGCTGGGCTATCGATGATATCGAGTTGTTTCTCCCGGAGCAAAAAGACCTTTCACTCGAAATATTCTCGCCTACCGACAGTCTGCTGGCTTTTGCAGTGGTCAACAATACTATTATCCATACAGGCACGGTACTCAACAAAGGGCTGGATACCATTCACAGTTTTGTAGTGCATTACAAGCGAGGGAGTAGCTACGTACTGTCAGATACATTCAACGCAATCATACCACCACTTACCAAATTCAACTTTACACATGATATACCCGATACAGTTTTTCAAACAGGTAAAACAAATATCACTGCATGGATAGTTGTGCCCGGCGATGTCAACAAATCAAACGACACTATACACACTTATGTACAGGGTGCCCATTTTATGCCTAAGAAAGTAGTGATGGTAGAAAAAGGTACTGCTACCTGGCATCAGTTTGCACCCATGGGCATTACTTATTTTAACATGCTGCATTACGACAATGAGGCCAACCTGGCAGCCATACACAGTACCGACCCCATGGGCTACAAAGCCTACGCCGATTACTTCTACGATATGAATTACTACTCAGGCCTGTACTTTATGATCGACCGTAAGTATACCGACTGGGGTATGCTCTTTTCAACTTTCTCACGTCATAAGCAGCACTTTGGCTATGCCGACCTGGAACTGCATGGAGGCGTGGCAGGCAACAGGATAGATATAGGTGTCACCGTAAAGCCTGCCATTGATATGACGGGCGATTTTCGATTGTTGCTGTTGATAACAGAAGACAAACTATCCGGCACATCTCCGTACTGGAGGCAGATGAATGCATATGCAGGTGGTAAATGGGGGCCGATGGGTGGCTTTGAGAATAAACCTGATACCATACCAGCACAGGATATGCAGTACGATTTCGTTGCGAGAAAAATAACTCCGGCACCAGACGGTAGCCCAACTTTTGCCACCGAGCTAAAGTATGGCGGCAATTATTACAAAAAGTTCAACATCAGGCTGGAAGAAGAATGGAACAGGAACAACCTGCGCGCGATAGTGATGCTGCTGCGCAACGATGACACACTTATACTCAACAGTGCCAAACTCAACTACTTCCTGAATGTTGCGGGAGATGAAAAAGAAATCAGCCGAACGGGCATCTACCCTAACCCGGCCAATGAATATACCACGCTGGAATTTGAAGCCAAAGGCAATAGCAAAGCCGATGTTTGGGTAGCGGACATCAACGGGCGCAGGCTGCTCTCCCTGCAACCGGCTACTGTCAATGGCATTAATAAACTGCAGATACCTACGTACAACTTGCCCACCGGGCTGTACATCATCAATGTACTCACCGGGGAGGCAAAACATTCGTTGAAGTTGCAGGTTGTACATTAAAACCCGCAAGACAATTGTTTGGCTATGCGTCGCTGTTATCTTTATCGTCTTCGCCTACCAGCCATTCCGGCGACTTGCTTTTACGCAATACCTTGTCCATCCATAGCAATAACGCCGGCATGAGAATGAGGTTTGTAATCATCGCAATCAAAAGTGTGATGGAAGTAAGTAGCCCCAGCGACTTGGTACCGTCGAAACGGGAAAGGATGAACACCCCGAAACCCGCTATCAGTATCAGCGAGGTGTATATGATGCTCAGGCCTGTGTCGTTAATGGTCTTGTGTACGGTATCAGCAATATTGTCGTTGTTGCGTGGCAGCTCCTGCCTGAAGTTGACTAAGAAGCGGATAGTAACATCCACCGTAATACCCAGCGCTATGCTGAACACCAGTACGGTAGATGGTTTCAGTACGATATTGCTCCAGCCCATAATACCGGCGGTGATAATCAGCGGTATCAGGTTGATGACTATAGAGATGAGTAGTATCCTCCAACTGCGGAACAGGAATATCATACAACCGAATATCATGATGAACGCCAGGGCTATACTATCGCGCAGACTGTGGATGATGAAGCGGCTGCCTTCAAGAAATACCACACTGGTGCCGGTAAAGGTGACATCGTATTTAGAAGTGTCGAACAACTCCATAGCCTTGGGGCGCAAGCTGTCCAGCAGTACCGGCAGTCGGTTGGTGCCCACATCGGCTATATTGATGCTGAGCCTGGCGGTTTGTTTGTTGCTGTCTACAAATGAACTGGTCACACGGCCAAACATGCTCTTCTTATCGCCATTGCCGCGCAGGTAAGGTTGTATAAAGGCCGCATCAAACATATTGGGTACACCATAGCTGCTGCTGTCGCCATTGTAATAAGCCTGTCGCGCAAATTTGACTCCCTCAACATATGACAACGCCCTACCCATCTCAGGAAACTTGTCCAGGTGTTGGTTCAGTTCTTCTACTTTCTGCATTACAGTCAGACTGGTAGCCCCTCCTTTGCGGCGGGTGTCCACCACTATTTCCAGCGGCATCACACCTGTAAAATGCTTTTCAAAGAATTTGAGGTCTGTATATACCTTATCATCTTCGGGCAGGTCGTCCACTATGTAACCTACGGTTTTCAGCTGGTATATACCTACAAATGATACGATGACTATGAGTGCTGAAAAGCCATATATCCACTTGCGGTGACTGAATACCCAGTTAGTATTATAGTTCAGCAGTTTGTTAATCCATTTGCTCTCCAAGTAGTGCGTATGCCTGCCTTTGGGTGGCGACAGGAAGCTGTACAGTGCCGGGATGAATATCAATGAGATAACAAAAAGCGCTGTGATGCTTATAGCTGCTACTATACCAAAAGTCCGCAGCAGGTTACTCTCGGTAAAAGCGAATACACCAAAACCAATAGCTGTAGTCATATTGGTAAACAGCGTAACGATACCCATCCTGTCCACCATGCGCAGCAGGGCTTTAGTTTTGTTGGGGTTACGCTGGTACTCTGTATGGTACTTATTCAGGAAGTAGATGCAGTTAGGTATACCTATCACGACTATCAGGGATGGAATCAGCCCGGTAAGTATAGTTATCTCGTACCCAAGTAATACAATGATGCCTTGTGTCCAAAGTACCCCTATACCTACCATAAGCATAGAGGTAAGTACAGCCATAAACGAACGGAAGAACAGTGCAAGGATGATAGCCGTAAGCGAGAAAGACAAGATAAGGAAGAGCCTCATTTCGTCTTTAATCATAGTCATTACCTGCGCACGTATATAGGGCAGGCCGGAGTAATGCATCTCTGTTCCTGTTTCTGCCCCAAACTCTTCGGTTATGCGTATTATTTCCTTTACAACTACCTGGCGCTTCTTAGAGTTGATGACATCTTTATTGATACTAAGGGCCATCATGTATGCCCCGGTTTGGGGATTGTATAATAATCCCCTGTAAAAAGGCAGGTTGAGAAAAGCAGTTTTGTAAGAGTCTGCATGCTGAACGCCTATAGCGTCAGCCAGCTTAATAGTTTTGAGTTTGTTGGTAGTAGTGTCTTTTATTATGTTGATAGCTCCCGGTACGCTCAGGATATGCTCAACAGCCTCTACTTTCTCCAGCTTTGAAACAAGGGCGGCATATCTGGTAAAGAACTGCGGCTCAAAAAAGTCCTTCTTCTCCACCCCGATGACCATCATATTACCATCTTCGCCAAACTTCTTGCGGAATTCCTGGTACTCCAGGTATTTAGGGTTATCGCGGGGGATAGCATCGGCGTACATATAACTCAACTGTACCTGGGATGCCTTATAACCCATAAACACAGTGGCTATCAGTAGGATGACCAACAATGCAACACGAAACTTGATAATAAAGGCCGCTACTTTATGCCACATTCCAATAATCTGATTATGAGGCGCAAAAGTACGGAAAAAACAAACGACCTACTTTCGGAGCAAATAGTGGCCGTTAGCGTCTCTCTGTACTTCCTTCCCATTGAACTTCACACCATCCAGGTAGTGGGTCACGCCACATACGTGGTGCTCAGAACGGGTGATGAACTCGATAGTATCCGTATCATCGCCCGCCCATTGCAGCAGCAGGGTAAAACATTCCTTATCCTCGCCTGTTATGGGCTGGCGCATATTGTCGAAGTAGAAATAGTAGCTCTCTAACCCGCCTGCCCCTGTCTGTACCTTCTTTTTGGGCAGGGCGTTATCAGTATGGCAGGGCTGACGGGCTACCAGCGAGTCAAATGACAGGGCATCGGGTGTACCGGACGCTAATAAATCTTTGCCATCGGCATTTATAATACGAAACTTAGCCTGGGGCACAGGGGCAGGCAGGTTGGCGGTACTGTCGTCACAATTTTCGGTCTTATAGCATGATTGAGCTGTTAGTATTACTACAGCAGACAATATATAAAGCAGGTATTTGTTCAATTTCATGAGTACGGCATTAAATCTGTATAAAAATAAAAATTATTCCTTATCCAATATGATAAACTTGTCCGCATCATCCAGGAAAGAGAATTGAGTGCGGGCCTGTTCTACAGTTTCCTTGTCAATAGTTATAGTATGGCATACTGCCGAACCCGTCTGTTGCCAGATGGGCTCTCCCAGCGGGCCGAATACGCTACTGTCGCCGCTATAAGCGATACCATTGCCGTCTTTGCCTACCCTGTTCACGCCTATAGCGTAACCCAGGTTCTCTATAGCCCTTGCCTGCAGCAAGGTTTTCCAGGCCAGGCTGCGGCGCTCGGGCCAGTTGGCTACGTATAGCAGCACATCGTATTCTTTATTCCTGTTGCGCGCCCATACCGGGAAACGCAGGTCGTAGCAAACCAGCAAGCAGATACGTATGCCTTTTACACTTACTATCAGCCGTTTTTCTCCGGCGTGGTAGTGCTTGTCTTCGTTAGCATAGCCAAACAGGTGGCGCTTATCGTAATATGCCAACTTACCATCCGGCTGCACCCAAATCAGGCGGTTGAAGTATTTACCTTCATCCTCTATGATAACGCTACCTGTAAGTATGCAGCCGTATTTAGCTGCCATTGCTTTCATCCATAATACTGTAGGCCCGTCCATTGTCTCCGCCAGGCGTTCAGGCGCCATGCTGAAGCCTGTAGTGAACATCTCCGGCAGTACCACTATTTCCATTCGCTCATGCACACCTGCAAGGTATTGCTCATACATAGCCAGGTTAGCCTGTTTATCCTCCCATTTTATATCCGGTTGCACTAATGTGAACTTCAATTGTTGTGCCGCCATAGCTCGTTACATTTTTATTTAATACTTTTGAACCGTACTAAGAAAACACAAGATATGAGAAAGCTACTCCTCATCATGCTGATGTCTTTACCTTTTATCTCCATTGGCAAAGATAACAACCAATTATCCGGTAACTGGCGCGAAGTAAAAAGGCTGGCGAACGGCAAGGCTGTCAGCTTCCAGGATACGATATTCTTCGAGTTCAAGCCGGGCAACGAATATGTGTGGCAGAAAGCACATGGCTTTATATATAGGGGCTCGTATAAACTGGAGAATGGTGCATTGGACATAGGTATGCGCTATTTTACCATTGTAGAGAATAAAAAGAAAAGCCTGGTGCTGAAAGATGATGTGGGCACCTATTACTTCGAGCCGTACACCCCTACCAGCCAGATGACCCCCGGCAGGGCACCTGAACAATACGCGCCTGTCACCAGCATCAACCAAATGGTGGGCACATGGGATAAGTTCAAAGGTACCAGTGCAAGCACGCAGCAACAGATAGATTATACACGCGCTGTAAAGAAGGTGGAAATATTCGCCAGTCCGGAAAATGGGAAACTGGGTTATATATATGCCGGCAAAGATGCCGAAAACGCACCATCATGGTATGTAGAAAGTTTCTCCAACCAAACATTGTACTGCAATGGCAAAGACCGCAGGCAGTTTAAGGTACTGAAAGCAGCCAATAACGAATTGATTATCGAAGAGAACGGATTTACCTACTTTCTCAGACGATTCAAATAAACACAAAACAACATTCGAACATAGCGGGGTATATACCCCGCTTATTTTATGCGCAAAAAATAATAATCCTGCATACTTTCTTCCCTCGTAACAGGATTGAGAAATGCAGGTTTCAGTTCGCTGATGCGGAAGCATTTACCCTTTGTCACCAAATCATATTCGTAGCCTTTCTCCTGCAATGAAGCCAACCCTTCATCCTGTGTCAGCACATACTTTCCGGGGGCCATTGCCATACTGTCTTTAGAGATAACAGCTTCAGCATAAAAGTGGAAAGCATTCAGCGGGTCTTTCATACGGTATTGTATAATATCCGATGCAGGAATGTCCTCTTGCTCTATATATTCAGACATTTGGTTGCCCAGCTGGTAGTCCATCAGACGATAGTAAAAATGATTGGTGAGGAAAAAATTGGTGAGCATAATAGCCGCCACGCTCAACCAGAACATTTTAGGTTGCAAATCTTTTTTATAGGCAAGAAAAATAAGTATCGCTATTGCAATCACCCAAAGCGTAACCCACAATACTCCGCCGGGAAATACAAACGTGACCACCAGCAGGCTACCAATCATCAACAGAAATGATATTACCCACTGGAATGGCTTAAAGAACTTGTATAGCTGTGTGTACCTGCCCTCAAAGAAATCTTTAAGCAATGCGGCAACCATAATTGCGGCCAGCGGGAATACCACGAATATATAATGCGGTAACTGGTAGCGCGAGGAGCCCAATGCCAGGTAAGCAAGTATAAATCCTCCTGCAGTTATCCATTCCTGCCCAGGCTGCTGGCGAAACTTTTGTTTGAATAAATGAACAACTTTTAAGATTAATGCGGGGATAAACAGGAATACCCATGGCAGGAATGACCAGAGCATGTTGCTGAACAGGAAATCCAACCCCGCGCCATTGTTCCAGGGGCTTTCGCCTGTGATACGCCCAAAGCTCTGTGACCAGTAGAAGAACCGTAATCCGGAAACTCCTATTAAGCCGTTTACAGTTTTGTTTGGCTGCATATCAAACTGCTGGTATAGCCCTATGCTCATGGGTACCAGCAGCAGGGCAATTACCAATATGCCTAACAAGTACTGCCATTGAAAAAACTTCTTCCACTCCCGTTTCAATACCCAATCGCTGCCGAAGCAGAAGATGGGTACCAGCAATGCGATAGGCCCCTTGCTCATCATACCAAAAGCTATAGCCGCACAACCCAGCAACAAATGATACAGCTTAAGGTGTACATCCCATTCTTTGATTAACCATATAGCAGTTATCACCCAACTCATCAGCACCGTGTCTGTACGTATATCATTGCTCATAAGGAACAGCCCCTGGCAAGTACCGAATATCAATGCAGCCATGCGGCCTGTAGCATCGCCATACAGCAGCCTGGCCAACCTGTATGTAGCATATATGGCAAAGAGAGCGAATAGTATAGAAGGGAGTTTGAAACCTAAATTACCCACTCCGAATATCTTCATGCCCAGCGCGCTTATCCAAAACAGGAATGGGGGTTTATCCAGGTAATCATTCCCCCTGTCGTACAGATGCAGCCAGTTATCACTTTCCATCATCTCACGGCTTATTTCCGCATATTGCGAGGCATCTATATCCATTACACCCACCCTTACCGCAGATATATGTAATATTGCTAACAGAATAAAAACCCAGGTTGGTATTTTAGGCATAAGCTTA
>JACFNS010000069.1:0-2285 GCA_019454705.1 Taibaiella sp.
GCTATATACCCCCCGGTGCAACTCTCTGCCAGGCATACGGTTGCTTTTTTGTGCAGCAAAGTCCTGCCCAGCAGCTCCTGCCAGCTTATATCTTCCGTACAAACAACTATCCTTTCCAGGATATGGGCCATTTCCGCATGAAGTTTTTCCAACTCTTGGGTTAAACGCTCGGTATCCGCCCCCTTAGCCGTCAGCCGCAATTTAACGCTACCCGGTGCAGGCAGGTAAGACAACTTGATATAAGGTGGCAGTGCAGCTTCAAAATCCGTCAGCATTTCAGCTATAAAGCTTTCACCCTCTCCTGATGTAATGATATTTCTATGAATAATTGCATCGCTGATAAATCGTTCTTTCAACCTGGGCAGCACTTCATGAGTCATGATGCTCTGCATCTCGAACGGCACACCTGGCATGGAAATAATCCACTTGCCGTCTTGCTCAAACAACATGCCCGGCGCTGTACCCATTTCATTACGAAGCACAGTACATACATCCGGCACCTCCGCCTGCTTGCGGTTGATTTCAAGAAAAGGGCGTTTCCTTACTTCAAACAATTGGCGCACATGCTCCAGCACATCTTCATTCACTATAAGTTTCCCCCCAAAGTATTTACAGAGGAACGGCTTGGTAATATCATCTGATGTCGGGCCTAGTCCCCCTGTTATCAGTACTATATCAGCACGGGGTATTTCTTCGTCCAGCGCCAGTTCAATGCCCGGTTCGCTATCCGCTACCGCTACCCTTCTGAAAACGTCTATACCCAGCACATTCAGTTGCTGTGCTATCCAGGCAGAGTTGGTATCTATCGTCTGTCCTATCAGCAGTTCATCACCTATTGTAATAATCGTTGCCTTAATATTTTTCATCTCAGCCAAAGTACGGTTTCAGTTTATCCAATAGTTCTGCAGGCATCTGCGTTTTTTCTTTCTTCACCGGATCGTAAAACACCAGGGTAGTCACCCCTTTATTGAGCAGCTCATTATTTTCATTATAAAGCTCCGAGTGAAACTGGATTTTTGAACCCTCAGGTAGTTCTTTCAATATCGTTCGTACAGTTACCAGGTCGTCGTATTGTGCCGGGCGAAAATATTTGGCATTCAGTTCCACTACAGGCATCATAATACCCTTCTCCTCCATCTGCCTGTAGGTGAAGCCTAATTCGCGTATAGCCTCTGCCCTGCCCACCTCGTAATAAAGGGCGTAAAACCCATAGTAGAGATAACCCATCTGGTCGGTTTCTCCATAGCGTACCCTTATTTTTGTTTCCGCGCTATACATATCTATTTAGCCAGCTCAGAGTTTCTGAGTGTGTACAAGCTATTCGCCTGGTTGGTGCAGGTTACTGTCAAATCGTTGATGCAGACATGCGGAGGCAGCGTGGCACAATAAAAAGCTATATCGGCGATATCTTCCGCCTTCAACGGCTGTAAATCGTTATAGACAGCGGTTGCTCTACCTATATCACCCTTAAACCTGACCAGTGAAAATTCTGTTTCCGCCATCCCCGGGTTGATGGCTGTTACTTTAATGCCGTAAGGCAATAAATCAATACGCATAGATTGATTTAAAGCATCTACGGCAAATTTTGTAGCGCAATACACATTACCGTTTTTATATACTGTTTTGCCTGCAGTTGAGCCAATATTGAAGATATGGGATGCTTTGCTGTTTTTAAGCATGGGCAACACCATACGGGTAATGTATAGCAAGCCTTTCAGGTTGGTATCTATCATCACTTCCCAATCATCAATATCTCCCTCATCTATTGTAGATAAGCCAGATGCCAGCCCTGCATTGTTCACCAATATATCTATCACATCTGTCTGCTCACGGAGCTTTTCCACAGCTTCTTCCACCTCTTCTCTGCTGCGTATGTCAAATGTCAGTGCTATGACTTTCACACCGTATTGCTCTTCCAGTTCCTGTTTCAGGTTGTTCAGCCTGTCCTCCCGCCTGCCGGTTATGATAATATCAAATCCGTTATCAGCGAATTTCCGGGCAATAGCCATACCGAAGCCCGATGTCGCCCCTGTAACTAATATTTTTCCCGCCATGTATTTGTTGCTTATTAGGAGATAAAGATACAGCCCTTTGCGTACAAAGCATAAGCAAGAAAAAAACGGCTTGCGCCGCCGGGTATATTTTATTCGTTTTTTAACGTATTAATACCGCATCTCCCTTTTTCTGGTGGGTAACTCCGTCCTTATCCACCGCGCTCAGCAGCCAGAAATAAGTGCCAATGTCTGCCTTTTTGCCCCTGAACGTTCCATCCCAGCCATCACCTA
>JACFNS010000069.1:2295-9224 GCA_019454705.1 Taibaiella sp.
CTCACCCCAACGGTTGAATACCCTGAAGTAATTAAAGGCTGAATATCCAACAGCGAATGGCCTCAGTAAATCATTATTACCGTCACCATTAGGCGTAAAAGCCGAAGGCATAAATAATGAGCCCTGCCCCACTACCCATACACGTATACTATCATTACCCTCGCAGCCTTTCGGGCTCTTGATATATACATTATAATTGTACCTGCCCGTATCCGGATAATAACCAATGGGGGTAGGTGATGTTGTTGTATTGAGGTTGGTGGGTGGCGACCATTCGAATATACTGCCGCCCGATGCATTGAAATACACCGATTCACCTTTAACTATAATGGTATCATTACCTGCAAAGGGCTGGAACCTGTCAATAGATACAGTTTGCACCGAAGTATCTTTGCAGCCTTTGATGCTTGTGGACACCAGTGTTACCGGGTAATCTCCCCCTTGAGCATATACATGCTGCGGGTTCTGGGCATCTGATGTATTGCCGTCACCGAAGTTCCATTCCCACTTCACTACAGGCTTATAAGTCGCCTCAGACTTGTCGGTAAACTGGATAGGAGCATTGGGGCAATACAATCCATCAACAACATAATTGGTGGAATAATCAGGATAAACTTTTACAAAACGCGAAATACTGTCAGGACAAGTAGAGCCTTCGTTAACGACCAGCCTCACTGTATAAGTACCAGTATCCGGGTAGGTGTATGTGGGCTCAAAGTCAGTAGATACATCTCCTGTACCGAAACTCCAGTTATATTTAAAGCCACCTGTACTCCTGTTCAGGAATTTAACAGTCTTAGATTTACAGGACACTATATAAGTATTGTACTCATCAGAAAACTGTGGAATATCAGCAACAACTGCTTTAGAGCAATTGGTTACTGTAAACTGGAATTCCCTGTGCACGGTATTGATGCGTACGCCATTCCTCCACTCGTGCGCACATACAGACACTACATAACGCCCCATCTGGTTGGGGGTACCTGTAATCATTCCGGTTACCGGGTTTATTTGTATCAAGGGGTTTCCTCCCATTGGTCTTGAAGGAGAGAAACCTGCTCTATATCCATAACTTGGGGGTGACTGGCTAATTTGCGTAAGCGGCTTTGGCAAAGTACCTGTTGGCCAGGGTTTAGGCCCTGTTGTAGTGCCTCCCGGGTATGCATCACAAAGCTCGTAGCTGATCGAGTCGCCATCAATGTCGCGGGCAGAATGGTCGTATGCCAGCGGGTTATTAACACAAATAATCTGCGGAGGGTAATTTCGGAAATAAGCACTGTTATTACAACTAGCCTCGGCTGCTGCCGGTATGTCACAAAAATAGGTAGCACCCACCTGTCCGGGGTTATTCAGGTTCAGAATAGCTTCGTTGCGACAACAACGAACAAACATTACCCGGTAACCTGCAGAGTTGAGGGGTAATGTGTACACTTTAGAGAATGTAACCCTTTTCAGGCATAGTTTAGGCGGATTATTAACGCATTCGTTATTGAAATTTGGAGGTACTAACTCATCAATTACAGATCCCTGGTTATTCCTGCCGATAGAATCTAAAATTCTATATCCTGATTCCTTTGAAAAAATACCTATATATGCGGGTATATCTTCTGCAATGGCATCCGGCAATCCGTTCAGGCAATCCTGGTATATTTCCAGTTTTATGCGGTAACGTATGCCACCCACGCCGGAACCCAAGCATTCGTATGTAAGCCCCCCTCCAACAATATGCGTAGCCTGTGCACTTTCACCATATATAGTGAAGACCGCTACCAGGAAACTGACGAATATGTTGATACTACTCCTCATTGTGAATGTGCCGTACTGTAACAGTATGTCGCAAACGAACTCATATACGATACCAACTCTACAGGAGATTCAATCATACTCATATGTCCGACCCCGTTACAGGTATATACAAAGTTAACGTTTGCCAGCGAAGTTTGTTGCATTAAGTTTTCGGGTGATGCGATGGTATCATCCGCCCCTATTACCCACAATACAGGCACTTCGCTACTTTTCAAGGTAGCACTTCTGTCCGGCCTGTTTATCATAGCATTGTAAAAAGCTATAAGGCTTTTATTGTCAGTTAATAACGCTCGTTCTGTCAGTGCCTTTACATCCTCCAAACACCTGTCTTTTGATGCAGGTGAGAATAGCGCGGGTATCATCTGGCGGATAAATGCCTCCTTACCGCCCTTTTTAAACAGTTCTATTGATTTCCTTCTTTGCTCTTTTTTCTCCTCTGTGTCTGCCTTTGCAAATGAATGTATCAGTCCCAACCCTTTCAACTTTCCCGGGTAAAGCTCTGCAAAAGCAAGAGCGATATATCCGCCCATAGAATGGCCTGCAATAACAGCGTACTGGATTTGCTCTTCATCCAGTATAAGCTTCACAGCCTCAGCCATTTCTTCAATACTCAGTTCCTCTCCAACAAAGGTACTGTCCCCACTTCCGGGTATATCGGGTACTATCAGCATATAATCTTTCGCCAACGGGGCTATTACTTTGTCCCACAAGCTTCCATCTAACGGAAAACCATGCAGCAGCACAATAGAGTCGCCTTTGCCATGCATTGTATATGACAGCTTAGGGAATTTCGCAGTACAGATGTTTTTCCTCTCCATGATTATTTACGTTTTATTATAGAACCAAAAATGAACAACAATGCCAGCAGCAATGGTGACAGCTCTAACAGCGGTAATTGTTGTATGCCCAAAATGTGCAGCAAAAGCGACACGAATATTAATACAACAGCAAGAATGGCGTATTTGTTCTTGGTTCTTTTTCGTAGTACAAATGCGAAAATAACGTTAGTTGGCAGGGCCCATAATATGTTATAGTTCTGCTGGCAGCCCTGGTGATCGGTCCACAGCCACATTACCACCATAAGGCAACCCAGCAGTCCCGTAACAAACAGGAACAGGAAACTCATAAAATCACCTAAGAGTTTCAACTTTGGAACCGCAATGCCAATAATGGTAAGTACAGCAGCTATTGACAATACAATCAGCGGCCAGTTAGGCCCGGCGGGTACTTTGCCCGGCCCTTCAAATACCACGGTTGTTTCCGGAGCAATTTTTCTACCGGCCAGTGTAGCGCCGGCCATCCCATCACGCAAAAAATCGGGCAGGAACATCACTTCGCTTTCCGTCATTACTTTGTCTATGGGGCTACCCAACAGCAGGTTGCAGCCCAAACGCTCGAAATGTACTCGGTAAAAATATTCATTCATAATTTGCCTGAAGGTGAGCTTCGATGTTTCAGGCAGCGTAGGTCCATAATTGAAATCTTTGTCCATTGCCATGGGAAACACATCCCTGATACGTGTGGCGCAGTTATCAAAGAAGAAATCGTATTTGTAATAGCGGTTTTCTTCTTTGGCATTTTCTACCAGATAGTCTGTGATAGCTTTCTTTTGACCTCCGCTTATCTGCAGCACCTGCTCCTCTACCCTGCGTTCAGGGTCTGAGTATTCGTCCAGGAAAAGTTCGTAAGGATAGTAAGACACATAATACAGGAGTTTGCCCCTCATGAATTGTATTTCAAAACCCTCTCCGAATGAGAATGTGCCGTAGTTGTACACCAGGTCGGTGCCCATAGCGCTGTCGGTAACGCGTATAGCAGTATGGCCAAACTGCGCCCATATTTCATCACCGGGGCCGCAAGTCAGCAGGCTGATGCGTAAACGGCTGCTGTCTTCCTGCGCAAAAAGGCCTGCGGGCAATAACAGCAGCAGGCAGAGTAGTAAGTTCCTGTACATAAGGCAAAATAACAAAAGGACTGCTTCTTAAGCAGTCCTTTGCGATTATTTTAAGAATAACTGGTTAAATTGAATTTTTAGAACCGCCTCTGAAGGTGGCAGCCAGGTATTCACGGTTAAGGCGCGCGATGTTCTCCAGCGATATGCCTTTAGGACATTCAGCCTCACAAGCGCCTATATTAGTACAACCGCCAAAGCCTTCTTTATCGTGCTGGCGTATCATATTTTCCACGCGTATGCTCCTTTCAGGGTCGCCCTGAGGTAACAATGCCAGGTGAGAAACCTTAGCAGACGTGAACAGCATGGCAGAGGCATTGGGGCATGCCGCTACACAGGCACCACAGCCAATACATGCTGCCGCTGCAAATGCTTCATCCGCATCATGCTTTTCTATCGGTAGCGCGTTGGCATCAACAGCGTTACCTGTGTTTACGGATATATAACCACCCGCCTGGATGATACGGTCAAAACCACTGCGGTCTACTACCAAGTCTTTTATTACCGGGAATGCATTTGCACGGAACGGCTCAACGACAATGGTGTCCCCATCTTTGTATTCGCGCATGTGCAACTGGCAGGTAGTAGTATGGTGCCAGGGGCCATGTGCACGGCCATTGATGTGCATACTGCACATACCGCAGATACCCTCGCGGCAGTCGTGGTCGAATGCTATGGGCTCTTTCCCCTCTGCTATAAGTTGCTCGTTCAGCACGTCAAACATCTCCAGGAAAGACATTTCCGATGAGATATTCTTCACCTGGAAAGTTTCAAAATGCCCTGCTGCGTTTTTGTTTTTCTGCCTCCACACCTTTAAGGTGAGGTTCATATTATAGTGTTCCATTTCGGAATAATTATAAAGTTTTATTTGTAAGAACGTTGTGTCGGGTGAACAACTTCGTAGTTCAGTTCCTCTTTATGCAGTTCATACTGGCTTTCACCCTTGTATTCCCATGCAGCTACGTACATATATTTATCGTCCTGGCGCAAAGCTTCACCATCTTCGGTCTGGTACTCCTCGCGGAAGTGGCCGCCGCAGCTTTCGTTGCGGTTCAGTGCGTCTATACACATTAGTTCGCCCAGTTCCAGGAAGTCAGCCACACGGTTGGCTTTATCCAGTTCGGGATTGAACTCGTTGATATCACCCGGTATGCGTACGTTACTCCAGAATTCTTTGCGCAGCGCTTTTATTTCTTCTATCGCTTCTTTCAGTCCCTTTTCGTTACGCGCCATACCGCACTTGTCCCACATTATTTTGCCCAGGCGCTTGTGGAAGCTTTCCACACTCTCCGTACCCTTGATGCTCATCAACTTGTTGATGCGGTCACTCACTTCTTTTTCAGCAGCTACAAACGCTGGGTGGTCAGTCGGTATTGATTTGGTACGTATATCGTCAGCCAGGTAGTTACCCAGTGTGTATGGTATTACAAAATACCCATCTGCCAGGCCCTGCATCAGTGCCGATGCTCCGAGACGGTTAGCACCGTGGTCGCTGAAGTTAGCTTCGCCTAACGCGTACAATCCGGGCACTGTTGTCTGCAATTCATAATCTACCCACAGGCCGCCCATAGTATAGTGCACGGCGGGGTATATACGCATGGGCACCTCGTAGGGGTTTTCTCCTGTTATCTTTTCATACATTTCAAACAGGTTGCCGTATTTGGCTTCCACTACTCCTTTACCCAGTTCTGTTATCTTTTCTTTAGATGGATTTTCCAGGCCCAGCTTGTTAGCCTCTACCTTGCCATAACGCTCAATAGCAGATGCATAATCGAGGTATACCGCCTGTTTGGAAGCACCTACACCATAACCTGCATCGCAACGCTCCTTAGCCGCACGGCTGGCCACGTCACGTGGTACCAGATTACCAAATGCGGGATACCTTCTTTCCAGGTAGTAATCCCTTTCTTCTTCAGGTATATCGTTCGGCTTGCGGTTGTCACCTTGTTTTTTCGGTACCCATATACGGCCGTCGTTGCGCAGCGATTCCGACATCAGTGTCAGCTTCGACTGGTGGTCGCCGCTTACAGGGATACATGTAGGGTGTATCTGTGTAAAGCAGGGGTTACCGAAATAAGCTCCTTTTTTGTGCGCTTTCCATGCTGCCGTTACGTTACTGCCCATTGCATTGGTAGACAGGTAGAATACGTTGCCGTATCCACCGCTGCACAGCAGTACTGCGTGGCCGAAGTGGCGTTCCAGTTCACCCGTTACCAGGTTACGGGCTATGATACCGCGTGCCTTGCCATCCACCATCACTACTTCCAGCATCTCGTGGCGGCTGTATTGTGTAACATTACCTAATGCTACCTGGCGCTCCAGGGCCTGGTATGCACCTATCAACAGCTGCTGGCCTGTCTGGCCCGCAGCGTAGAATGTACGTTGTACCTGTGTACCACCAAATGAACGGTTGCTCAACAGCCCGCCATATTCACGTGCGAAGGGAACACCCTGCGCTACGCACTGGTCTATGATGTTGGCGCTTACTTCTGCCAGGCGGTGAACGTTACCTTCGCGGGCACGGTAGTCACCACCTTTTATTGTATCGTAAAACAGGCGATAAGTGCTGTCACCATCGTTCTGGTAGTTTTTTGCAGCGTTGATACCACCCTGCGCAGCAATAGAGTGCGCGCGGCGCGGACTGTCCTGGAAGCAGAATGTCTTTACTTTATATCCCAGTTCTCCCAGCGATGCTGCGGCTGAAGCGCCTGCCAGGCCCGTACCTATTACTATCACTTCCAGCTGCCTTTTATTGGCAGGGTTTACCAGCTTGCAGGTGGATTTGTATGTAGTCCACTTTGCGTCTATCTGTCCGGCCGGTATTTTAGAATTAAGTGTCATATCTAAGAAAAGAGATGATGAATAATTTTTGTCTGTTTATTGTATCCACTTCAGATAAAAGGCGATGGGCATCAGTGCAAATACCAACGGCACTATAATAGAGAACGCCACACCCACTGTATGTATGATGGGTTTATACCTGTTAGTAGCCAGCCCCAGTGTCTGGAAAGCGCTGTAAAAACCATGCAGCAGGTGCCATGCCAATGAAATACAGCCCAGCACGTAGATGATCACTATCCATACATTCTGAAACTCGTCGCGCATCATAGCGTACAGGTCCAGTTCACCATCACCAAAGGTTTGAGCTCCCCTGTTGGGCGCCCAGAACATG